>JAFATP010000186.1 GCA_019243895.1 Alphaproteobacteria bacterium | reverse complement strand
GCCGCCGCCGTGTCCTTCGGCACGTTCTGCCAGACCGCGAATAATTTGAGCGACGTCACCGCCGCCACCGCGCGCAGCAACCTGGGGCTTGCCATCGGCACCAACGTGCAAGCCTATAGCGGTGTATTGAACACGCTTGCCACCTCTGCCCAGGCCAGCCTGGACAACCGCATCATCAACGGCGATTTCCTGATCGACCAGATCCGCGAGGGCGCAAGCGTCACCCCCGCCGCCAACGGCTATGCCATCGACATGTGGGCGACCACCGCGGCGGCGGCGCTGCTGTCCAAGCTCACTTTCCAGCAGCAATCGGCCACGGCGCCGCCCAATTTCAAGAATGCGCTTTATGTGCTGGCGGCTTCCGCCGCCACGCCCGGAACCTCGGATTACTCCTTGCTCTACCAGACGCCGGAGGGCATCCAGGTGGCGGATTTGCAGTTCGGCACCGCCAACGCGCTGAACATCATGCTTTCGTTCCAGGTCTATGCCTCGGTGACGGGAACCTATTGCGTTTCCCTGCGCAACAGCGCCGTCAACCGCTCCTACGTGGCGACGTTCTCCGTCGGCTCGGCCAATACGTGGACGCAAGTGACTCTCTCCATTCCCGGCGACACCTCCGGCACCTGGCTGACCGCCGCCGGCGCGATTGGCATGTATCTGGCTTTCGATCTCGGCTGCGGCTCCACGTTCCAGGCCGCCGCCAACACCTGGAGCGCCGGAAATTTCCTTTCCGCTTCCGGCGCGGTGCAGCTGGTGGCCAATGCCGCCGCCAAGCTCTATATCGCCAATGTGCGGCTGTATCCCGGCTCCGTGGCGATGCCGTATGCGCCGCGCGCATTCGGCACGGAAATGTCGCTTTGCCAGCGCTTTTTTGAAAAAAGTTTCGCTCCCGGCACGGCGCCTGCGCAAAGCGCGGGCACTGCGGATGCCGTTTCCGTGGTCAGCCAGGCGGCCGCCACCTTCGGCGGCGGCGTGTCCTTCAAGGTTCAGAAAGCCAAGGCGCCGAGCGTGACCACCTATAATCCCTCCGCCGCCAACGCCAATTGGCGCGACGCCACCAACGGCGCCGACCGCACCGCCACCGTGGGCACCATCGGCCAGAACGGCTTCCAGATCACCGGCGCCTCGGGCGCGGCGGGCGCCAATAACCTGATCCATTATTTCGCCAACGGGGGGCTGTAGCCGATGAAAATTTCTCCTTTCCGTGAGCGGCGGAGCTGGCTGCCGCTGCCGCCGACCCTGCTCTGCGCCGCCGGGGCGCAGCTGATCACCGCCGTGATCTGGGCCACCGCGCTGGATGCCCGCGTCGGCGTGCTGGAATCCGTTCGCGCCGACGCCCGCGGCGTGCCGGAAAAACTCGCGCGTCTCGAAGAGCGTGTGGACGCCATCCGTCAGGACGTGGCGTTCATCCGCCGGGCGCTGGAGAGGAAGTAGGTTTGAGGTTTGAGGTTACAGGTTACAGCTTACAGCTTACAGCTTTTAGCTAGGCCTCGCCTAAACCTCGACCCAACCTAAACCGCTACAGCCGTAACCTCAAACCTATAACCTATAACGTGTAACCTAAAGGACATCATCATGCAGCCATCGGAGCAGGGCCTGGCCCTGATCCGCCGGTTCGAGGGCTTTTGCGCGACTCCGTATCGCTGCCCCGCCGGCTATCTTACCATCGGCTACGGGCATCGCGTGGGCGCGCGCGAAAGCTTTCCGGAGCCGCTTTCGCCGGAGCAGGCCGAAGCGCTGCTGGCCAGGGACGCCGGCGCGGCGGGAGCGGCTGTTTCGCGTTATGTGACGGTGGCGCTGGCGCAATGCCAGTTTGACGCGCTGACCAGTTTTGTGTTCAATCTGGGGGCGATGGCTTTCGCCCGCTCCACCCTGCTTCAGGTGGTGAATAAGGGCTGGCATGCCGAAGTGCCCGCCCAGCTGATGCGCTGGGTGAACGCGGGCGGAAAACCGCTTCCCGGCCTGGCGGCAAGGCGTGCCGCGGAGGCGGAGCTTTATGAAGGGGATACGCAAGGATAAACCTGCTTGCGCCGCGCACGCCGCCGCATTACAATAAACTGATGAGCAAGACTTATACGGTAAACGCTTTTTGGGACGGCGAAGCCAAGGTATGGTGCGCCGAAGGCGTGGATGTGCCGGGGCTGTGCACAGAAGCGTCCAGCATCGAAGCTTTAATGGAAAAGCTGGAAGTGATGGTGCCCGAGATGCTGGAAGCGAACGGCCTGCTGCCTCTTGGCGAAGAAGAAGTGCCGTTCGAATTGGTGAGCCGGATTAGCGCCGTTGCGCATCTGAATGGCTAAGAGCTTTACGCCGGAGCTGAAGCGTATATTAAAAGATGCCGGATGCTATTTCGTCAGACCGGGTAAAGGGGATCATGAGCGTTGGTATAGCCCTTGCAGCGAGCGCGAATTTACCGTGGATAATAGCATTAAATCCCGCCATACGGCCAATATCACGCTGAAACAGGCCGGGCTGCCCAAGGCGTTTTGATCTCTTCCGGGTCAAGTCTCCCGCTTGCGGAACACCCTCCCCGTGCAGGAGAAGGAACATAGCGGCAAGGCGTGCCGCGGAGGCGGAGCTTTATGAAGGGGATACAGATGGTTAGATAATAAGGCGCGGGGGCGGCGCGCCGTCAATAATGAGAAAACGGCAACTTTAACACAATTGTAACACAAAAAAGACAGGAGATTGATATAGTAGCGATAAGTTCTATAAGACATGTAACACGAAAAGGAATGCCATATGAGTTTCACCAGTGTCTCTGCTCAGGATTATAATCTGAGGATTAATCACTTGATTGATCAGCTGCCCGCTGGCCATCATCTCAGAGATTTATTCAGCAACGTGAATCGTAATGTCGCAATCCGCGAAGCGGAAGAGCCCAAACTGCAAGGCAGTCTCTTAAGCGAAATCGCAATGGTCGGCAAGGATGATAAAACCCGCGGACGCTCGGCCCAAGGGCGACTGCGCGATGCAAAAAATGAAGTAATGGAGTTTAAGCGCGCCTTGGAAGGGCGCCGGGCTGAATTGCGTCCGGCTGTTATTGACCGCGTGAATGGCGTGACGACTCAAATGAATGGCATTGCGGATGTTATCGAACATGATATCACTGCTCACTTGAATAATCCGGCAAGGGCTGCAACACCTTTTGGCCCAGTAGATTTTGCCGCCACCGGAGCAGGCCGTCCCGCTAATCCATTTGCTCCAGGCCCTAGCCTCGTCGTACCTAATGCGGAATTGGGAATTACAAGTATTAACGCCGCCGGTTCCATACAATTCAATAATAAGACATTTACCTTTCAGGGAAAGCAGGGCGAAGCTCTAAGAAATGAATTAACCCGCTTTCGTGAGGAGGTAGCCACTTGGCATACCGACCGCATTAATCGGGCCGACGAAATGATTAGCGGCCTCGGCAAGCAATTGGACGGGGTAGTGAGCTTCATCGAAAACGAGCAACGTGCTCTGCATGCCAAAAGTGGTGCCGCTCCCCTTGGAAAGATGATCGAATCAGTGCACATTCCTACTCCTCCCCCCCCCCATATTCCCGCTGGAACGCATGGCGAAGGGGCGGCGCTGGAGGCCGGTTTCCGCATGCCGTGGATGGGCGCCGGGCTGGGCGCGGGCGCGGGTTTCGTCGCGGACAAGATGACGGCCAAGGAAGGCGAGAGCAACACCGGGCGCACGCTGGTGTTCACCGGCGCCGGCGCGGCCCTCGGCGGCGCGATCCAGACCTTCATGGGCAAGGCCGGAAGGGCGAGCACGGCGGTGGCCGAGCATTTAGCCCCGGCGCTAAACCATATGGGCCCGATGCTCTAGTCATTATATTTAAACGCTTCCAGAACCAAAACCCCGGCATTCCGCCGGGGTTTTTTTTATCGCGCGCGCAACCGCCGTTTGCGGTTTCAACGGGTGGCGGGTTAGGGGGAGTGA
>JAFATP010000118.1 GCA_019243895.1 Alphaproteobacteria bacterium | reverse complement strand
GCAGCATGGTGAGCGAGCCCAGCGAATAAATGCTGATGGTGGTCTGGGAAGGGTAACGGGCGAGAAACCGGTCGATCGTGGGCAGCATTCCCTCACGCTTTTCCTTCAGCACGGAAAACAGCCCGCACTCCTCCGGCAGCGTGGCGCCCTGCTCCTGGATGTATTCGCCCAGCCGCTCCGAAACGCCGCGCACGTGTTCGGCGGTTTTTATATTGCCGTAGCGCGCCAGCACCGCCCCGCCCGCAGTATAGAGCAGGCCGGTCAGCGTTTCCTTGCTGCGACCGCTCATGAGGCCGGAGAGCAGCAGCGATACGTCGCCGATGATATAGCTCCAGCCACAGATTTTCATGCTTTTATCCTCCAGCCATTCCGCCACGGTGCGGCTGGGGTGATCGCCCGGCTCGGGCGTGACGCTGGCCGCGGCGCTGACGAAATGGTTCTGCTGGAGAAACGCCACCAGCTGGCCCTCATCCTTAAAGCCCTGCACCTGGAGGCCGAGCCGTCCTTCGGCCCTGGCCGGGACGCATTCCCAGCCCATGCCTTCCAGCGCGCGGCGAACGCTCCATAGCTCTGCGGGATTGGTTCTGCCCGCGCTGACCAGCGCCACCGGCGGACGGTCATTGGCGTAGCGAAAGACGATCCGGCTGACGGAAGAAGGAGGGGTAAACCGGTGGATGCTCAAAGCGGAATTCTTACATTTATTGATGGATGTTTATTTATAACAACAAACGCGCGTTAAAGGAAAGGCCTGCTTTTGAGGGATTAGCCGCGGCCCCGGTAAGGAGGGAGGTCCTGCGGCGGCAGCCACACGCCTTCGGGCGGACTGCCGGTCTGATAGAATACATCGATGGGAATGCCGCCGCGGGGATACCAATAGCCGCCGATGCGCAGCCACGCCGGCGAGATCGCCGCCGCGATCCGCTTGGCCACCGCAAGCGTGCAATCCTCATGAAACGCGCCGTGATTGCGAAACGAGGCAAGGAACAGCTTCAGCGATTTGCTCTCCACGATCCACTCTTCCGGCACATAATCGATCACCAGATGCGCGAAATCCGGCTGCCCGGTGATGGGGCACAGCGAGGTGAATTCCGGACAGGAGAAGCGAACGCAATAGGCCGAGCCGGGATGCGGGTTTTTCACCTTCTCCAGCACCGCTTCCCGCGGCGAGGTGGGCAAGGGAGTGGGCTGGCCGAGCTGGGTGAGAGACATAAAATGACCGGAGATGGTTCGAGGGTTCAAGGTTAGATAATCCGTCTTTGCTCCTTTCGGAGCCATACTGGGCGGCGCTTAGACGCCCTGCATGGCCCGTAAAGGGGAAGCATGGGGCGAGTGAGGGGATTCGAACCCCCGACATCCAGGACCACAACCTGGCGCTCTAACCAACTGAGCTACACCCGCCACAATACGCTTCGCGCGCCCGGTATCGGCCAGGCCGCGCTTAATCCTTCGCGTCCGAGTTGCTCCCTCAAAGCAGATGAAGCGGGAAGGGTCAAGCGCAAAGCCTTACGCCGCGAGGTTTTTCTCCGCGAACTCCCAGTTGATCAGATGGTCGATGAACGCGCCCTCGTAATCCGGACGGCGGTTCTGGTAATCCAGGTAATAGGCGTGCTCCCACACATCCATGGTGAGCAGCGCTTTCTGCCCGTGCACCATCGGCAGGTCGGCGTTGCCGGTTTTAAGGATCTTCAGCTTGCCGCCGTCCAGCACCAGCCACGCCCAGCCGCTGCCGAACTGCGTGGTGCCGGCCTGCTTGAAATCCTCCTTGAATTTGTCATAGCCGCCGAGATCCGCATCGATGCGCTTGGCGATGTCGCCCGTAGGCGCGCCGCCGCCGCCTTTTTTCATGGAATTCCAATAAAACGTGTGGTTCCACACCTGCGCCGCGTTATTGAAAATACCGCTCTTGCCGGGGTCTTTCGCGGATTGCTGGATGATCTCTTCCAGCGAGGCGTTGGCCATCGGCGTGCCGTCCACCAGCTTGTTGAGGTTGTCCACATAGGCCTTATGGTGCTTGCCGTGATGGAATGACAGCGTGTTGGCGGAAATATACGGCTCCAGCGCGTTGTCGGGGTAAGGCAGAGGGGGGAGGGTGAAAGGCATGGCATTCTCTTTCGTTTGAGGGGTGGATGAAACAGCGGCCCGGGAAGACGCGGCGAACGCGCCAAGCAGCGATGCCGCCGCGGCACCGGCTGCGAATTGCATGCGGGTGAGCCACATGAGGGTTTATGAGTCCTTTTACAGCAAATGCGTATAAAACGGGTATTAGGTTTTGAGCAGGAGCGGGGCTCATGCGAAAGGAACTGAGGATATACAATTGATTTCGCCGCCGGGCAAGCGGAACAAGAGAAGCTTTTAACTTACGACTTTCTCAGCGGCGCTTTTCCAGCTCCGCCACGCGGGCGTTCAGCCGCAGCACAATGGCCGACAAGAAAGAAAAAATGCCGATGGTGAGCAGCCATAGCGCGTTGAGGTCTTTTTCGAGAGATACATCCGCGCTTAAGGCAAACACACCGGAAGCGATCATGAGAATTCCCATGACGCCCATGGCCACGAGAAGCGCATTATAAAGGGGCTTGGATTGCATAAACATCCTCCCTGATGACGTTTCCCAATTCTATAGGAAGCAAGCCGCCCCCGCCAGCGGTTTTTAGGCCGCCATGCCGGAAATAATGGTTAACGCGCCGGCTTATCGCTGAGTGGTGGAGCCGGAAATGCCGTTCCAAAGCGGAGGATACGCATTGGTGTGGGCGCTGATGGCGGTGGTGGTGACGGGCGCGCTGGATGCGCCGCGCAGCGAGCTTGCGGCATAAGCGGAGGAATGCGTGGCATGGCCCCAGCCGGCGGCGGCGCTGGTGCGCACATTGCCCGCGACGGTGCGGGCCTTGCCGGTGATATACGCATTCTCCTCGCGCTCCTTCGCGGCAAGCGCGGGGTGGGCGGCGGCAAGCAGGGCCAGCGCGGCGCAGATTCCGAGATATTTCATAAACCCTCCATGAAAATGGTTGCCCAACATTTTCGGGCGCCAAGAGCATAGGCCGCCGGGGGAAAGAGTCAATGGGGGTGTAAGCTGTGTCTCCGGTATAAACTGTAACCTATGTGCCCGGTATGGACCCGATGAAATGGTTGGGGCGAGTAAACGCATTTAGAACCTGTCCGGTAATGAGATTGGTTATTTTCCGGATGCATGAACGAATGAAGAAAATGATATGCTAAGATCACGGCCCATTTTTCTTGCTTTCATCTTTATGATATTTTTCGCGTTGTTTAATATAATTCTGTAATAACTCTAGCTGGGTAGAGTTCATTTTACACGGCAATATTATAGCTGCGTAGTATTCTTTAAGGAATTGTATAGTATAGTATTCTTGTTTCGGCAATTCCGCGAGTTTTTGTGCTGGTTTCATAAGCTCATCTGGAGGTAACGAGTCGTATTTGATATACTCAGTAGCATATTTTAAGTGAGTTTTATCAAAAGCAATTAGTAACTCCTGTAAAGAGTTTAACGTTAAGGTGTTTGTTTGGCATGCTAGGATATTATCTGCGTAAACCTTCCTCAAATTATCCGAAGAAGTTTTTTTAGCATCGGGGATAGACAAAACAGGTTTTGGAGGCTCCATAAAATTATATGGTACATTACCAATTGTTTCACTCATTAAGAACTTGCCGTCCTGTAGTTTGCGCCTTAAAGAGGCGGAAAAAGGAATAGGTGCATATTTGTCCAGAACAGCTATTGCCCAAATTCTAAGTTCTTCGTTATCTTCATCTGAAGAAGGCGGTTCTTTCAAAATGTTGGAAGCAATCTGTACATAGTCTTTCTCAATGCCTTGTTTGGAAATTCCGGCTTGTAACCACCAGCCTAAAATAGCAATTATAACTGGCACAGCTATTGAGGATGCAATAGATGCTATTGCTTGTAGTTTTTCTAACGTATCAGACTGTTGTGACATAGTAACTGTAGATGAAAACTAAGTGATTTCCTAAACTTTGAACCCCAAAATTTAAGGCTGGCTTTGAACCTTTGGGCTGTCAAGACAAACAGCGTTTAAATGGTCGGGGAGAGAGGATTCGAA
>JAFATP010000091.1 GCA_019243895.1 Alphaproteobacteria bacterium | reverse complement strand
GCAGCATGTATGCGCGGCAATCGTTTCTGCACCGGCGCTCCTGGAGCGCGTTAATGAAGAGGTTCTGCGCGCCGCGGGAAATTCGTCCGGCTCATCCGCACGCGTTCACCATCAAGATCGGCCTGATCACTTATAAAGGGAGCAAGGCGGAAGTGCGGGACGACGGGCTTTATCTGGCGCCGCCGCTGCATTACCGTTTGGGACTGCGCCCGCTGCTGATCCCGTGGAATCAGATCGCGCTGTCGCATGACCGCGCCGGGAATGTGGCGGAAGACGCATTGCATCTGCACAAGGAATTCGGATTTTTCTCTCATAAATTCACCATAGGCCATCCTTCCGCCACCGAGCTGTGGTGCCCGCAGGAACTGTCCTCCCTGATTTTCACTAAAATAGCGCATTTACCCCGTTTATCCGGCCGCGCCGTATAACCGCTCCGCCCGTTCCTTGAACGCCTTTACCATGGTGCCGGTGGCGCGGGCGAAGAGCGGCCCGATCATGCGTTCCAGCAGGCCGGAGCGGAAGGAGAAATCCAGCGCGAAATCGACGCAGGCCCCACCGCCTTCCAGCGGCGAGAAGCGCCAGCGGTTGGACAGATGCGTGAACGGCCCGCGCACGGCGACGACTTCGATGGCGCAGAGCCCCATTTCCTCCTCAGGCGGATGCAGGGTGACGCGCGAGACATAATTTCCTGGAAAGCCTTTGAAATTGATGGAAAGTTCTGCCAGAAAGCTATTCTCCCCCCGCTCCAGGATGCGCACCGCGCTGCACCAGGGCAGAAACTGAGGATAAGCCTCCACATCCGCCACCAAGGCGAATAATTGCCGGGGCGTATAGGGGAGGGTCTGCGTTTCGTGATGCGACGGCATAGATGGCGTTTTTATATCATTTTGTGATTTATAGCATAAAGTTGAATAAATAACCCGAAGACTATACCTTCCTTTAACGTATTAATGTTAAGCCTTTATAAGCACTAAAATCCAGGTGAGAGTGTCCTCCGATATGAGCTTCCGGCACGCGGGAATGCCGCCTAACCCACCGGCGCGCAGACAGCCCAACCGCCGCTGGCTGTGGGTGGTTCTGCTGTTGCTGGCGCTGGCGGGACTGGCCTTCTGGCTGATTCCCGGCAGCGGCAAGCAGGCGGGCAAGGACCATAAGAGCCAGCCTGCGCCGGTAGCGGTGGCCCCGGCGGTGCGCAAGGACATTCCCGTTTATCTGAACGGGCTCGGCACCGTGCAGGCGTATAACACCGTCACGGTGCGTTCGCAGGTGGACGGCCAACTGATCGAGGTGGCGTTCCGCGAAGGCCAGGACGTGCATAAGGGCGATCTGCTGGCGAAGATCGACCCGCGCGTCTTTCAGGCGCAACTGGAGCAGGCGCTGGGCACGAAGGCCAAGGATCAGGCGCTGCTGGAAAACGCCCGGCGCGACCTGACGCGTTACGTGAATCTGGGCAACAGCATTTCCGCGCAGACGGTGGACACGCAGCGCGCCACCGTGCACCAGCTTGAAGCGACCGTGCAGGCGGACCAGGGCGCGGTGGACAATGCGCGCACCCAGCTTAGCTATACCGCCATCGCTTCGCCCATTGACGGGCGCACCGGCATCCGCCAGGTGGATGTCGGTAATATCGTGCACAGCGCGGATGCCAACGGCGTGGTGGTGATCACGCAGCTGCAGCCGATTTCGGTGCTGTTCAGCCTGCCGCAGCAGAACCTCCAGGCGATCAACCGGCAAACCGCCGCGCAGGGCAAGCTCAAGGTGGCGGCGCTGGATGCCGACAACCGCACTCCCCTGGATGAGGGAGTGCTGGAGCTGGTGGATAATCAGATCGACCAGGCCACCGGCACCATCAAGCTCAAGGCCACATTTCCTAATGCCCAGCGCATGCTGTGGCCGGGAGGATTTGCGAATGTGCGTATGCTGCTGACGGTGGAAAACCAGGCGCTCACCGTGCCGACCGCCGCCGTGCAGCGCGGCCCGCAGGGGCCGTATGTATTCCTGCTGCAGCCGGATCAAACGGTAAAAATGCAGCCGGTGAGCGTGGGCATCAGCGAGGGCGAGGACAGCGTGATCGAGAAGGGACTGAGCGACGGCGACCAGGTGGTCACCGACGGCATGGCCAAGCTGCAGGACGGCTCAAAGGTGACGCTGGCCGATGAGGCGCAGAAAGAACCGAAGGAAGAGAGCGGAAAGGAGAAGCCGCATAAGCATGGGGGAAAAGCGGCGCAATGACGTTCCTTCGCCCCAACCTTAATCCCACCCCCGGCCGTCTTTTACAAGGAGGATCAGGGCTGAGGTTAGGGCCGCAAGGGGGATTGAGGAGAAAATGAACGTCTCCGCTCCCTTCATCGCGCGGCCGGTTGCCACCTGGCTGCTGGCGTTCGCGCTGCTGCTGGTGGGATCGCTCGGCTACCGGCTGCTGCCGGTTTCCGCCTTGCCGCAAGTGGACTTCCCGACCATCCAGGTTACCACCCAGCTCCCCGGCGCCAGCGCCGATACGATGGCGTCGCTGATCACCACGCCGCTGGAGCGTCAGTTCGGGCTGATCGCCGGCCTGAGCTCCATGCTGTCCACCAGCTCCGAAGGCACCAGCGCCATCACCCTGCAATTCACCCTGGATAAGAATATCGACGTGGCCGCCGAGGACGTGCAGGCCGCCATCAACGCCGCCAAGGGCGTGCTGCCGAACAACCTGCCGTATCCGCCCACCTATTCCAAGGTGAACCCGGCGGACCCGCCCATCATGTCGCTGTCGCTCACCTCGGACAGCCTGCCGATGACCAACGTCAACGACATCGCCGACACGCTGCTGGCGCAAAAGCTAAGCCAGGTTTCCGGCGTGGGCCGCGTGCTGGTGGAAGGCGGGCAGCGCCCGGCCTATCGCATCCAGCTGGATCCGTCGCGGCTGGCGGCGTACGGCCTGAGCATGGAAGACGTGCGAACGGCGCTGTCGCACGCCAACGTGGATTTGCCCAAGGGCGGGTTCGACGGGCCGGTGCAGGCGCTCGCCCTGGGCGTGAACGACCAGCTGCAGAACGCCGAGGAATACCGCTCGCTGATTATCGCCATGCATAACGGCAATGCGGTGCGCATCCGCGACGTGGGCGAGGTGGCGGAAAGCGTGGAAAACGTGAAAGTGGGCGGCTGGGTGAACGGCAAGCCCGCGGTGATTGTGGACATCCAGCGGCAGCCTGGCGCCAACATCGTTGCCACGGTGGATAACGTCAAGAAAGGCCTGCCGCAGCTTGCCACCTCCATTCCCGCCGGCATCACGCTTTCCGTGCTGGCCGACCGCACCGAAACCATCCGCGCCTCCGTGGCGGACGTGGAATTCACGCTGGTGCTGACCATCGCGCTGGTGATCCTGGTGATTTACCTGTTTCTGCGCTCGGCGCGCGCCACCTTCATTCCCGGCATTGCGCTGCCGCTCTCGCTGGTGGCCACCTTCGGCGCCATGTGGCTCTGCGGGTTTTCGCTGGACAACCTTTCGCTGATGGCGCTCACCATTTCCGCCGGGTTCGTGGTGGACGACGCGATCGTGATGATCGAGAACATCGTGCGCTACATCGAAGCCGGGGAAAAACCGCTGGACGCGGCGTTCAAAGGCTCGCGGGAGATCGGCTTCACCGTGATCTCGCTGACGGTGTCGCTGGTGGCGGTGTTTATTCCGCTGCTGTTCATGACCGGCATCATCGGCCGCCTGTTCCGCGAATTCGCGCTGACGCTGACCATCGCGGTGCTGATCTCGGCGGTGATCTCGCTGACGCTGACGCCGATGATGTGCGGGCATCTGCTGCGTCACGGAACGCTGAAGGAGGAAGACGAGGAAGCGCAGATGGGCGGAGGAACGGGCTTTTTCGCGGGCATGCGGCGGCGCTACGGCCGGAGCCTTTCCTGGGTGCTGCTGCATCAGCGCGCCACGCTCCTGGTGGCGGCGGGAACGCTGGTGCTGACCGTTCTGCTGTATGCGGTGATGCCGAAAGGCTTCCTGCCGCTTGAGGATACCGGCCAGATCATCGCCACCACGGATGCGCCGGAAACCGTGTCCTTCCGGGAGATGATACGGCTGCAGGGCCAGGTGGCGGACGCCATCCGCGAAGACGCCGATGTGACGGCGGTGGCCTCGTTTTTAGGGGTGGGCACGGTAAACACCACGCCCAACAGCGGGCACATCACCATCATGCTGAAACCCCGCAAGCAGCGCGCCGCCAATGCGGAGGAGATTATCAACCGGCTGATGCAGCGGGTGGATAAAATCCCCGGGCTGGCGGTGCACATGCAGGCGGCGCAGGACATTCAGATCGGCGTGCGCACCGCGCGGACGCAATATCAATACACGCTGACGGATTTAAACCCGGTGGAGCTTTCGAAATGGACGCAACAGCTGGTGGAAAAGCTGAAAGCCTCCCGCACGCTGACCGACGTGACCACCGACGAGCAGAACGGCGGTCTGCAAGCTGTCATCGCCATCGACCGCGACCAGGCGCAGCGCCTGGGCATTCTGCCGCAGGCCATCGACGACACGCTTTATGACGCGTTCGGGCAGCGCCAGGTTTCCACCGTTTATTCGCAAGTGAACCAATATCACGTCATTTTGGAGGCGACGCCGCAGCTCCAGGAAAATCCGAATATTCTTTCCATGCTGTATGTGCGGGCGACCAATCCCGGCTCCAATGCGAACGGATTGGTGCCGCTGGGCACGTTTGCCCGCGTGAGCCTTGCGCCCGCGCCGCTGGCCATCAGCCACCAGGGAGAGTTTCCCGCCATCACCATCAGCTTTAACCTGGCCCACGGCGCGTCACTGGGGCGGGCGATCAAGGATATCGACCGCGCCGAGCAGGAGCTGGGCGTTCCCGGCACCATCGTCGGCAGCTATAGCGGCGAGGCGGCGGAATTCCGCACGTCGCTGGCCAGCGAGCCGCTGCTGATCCTGGCGGCGATGGTGGTGATCTATATCGTGCTCGGCGTGCTGTACGAAAGCACCATCCACCCGCTGACCATTCTTTCCACGCTGCCGTCGGCGGGGGTGGGCGCATTGCTGGCGCTGATGCTGACCGGGCAGGACCTGTCACTGGTGGCGCTGATCGGCATCGTGCTGCTGATGGGCATCGTCAAGAAAAACGCCATCATGATGATCGACTTCGCGCTGGTGGCGGAGCGCGAGGAAAAGCTTGCGCCGGAAGACGCGATTTACAAGGCAAGCCTGCTGCGCTTCCGCCCCATCATGATGACCACCATGGCGGCGCTGCTGGGCGCCATTCCCCTGGCGTTCGACCACGGCATGGGGGCGGAGCTGCGCCGCCCGCTCGGCATTTCCATCGTGGGCGGGCTGCTGCTTTCCCAGTTGCTGACGCTCTATACCACGCCGGTGATTTACCTGGCGCTGGACCGGCTGAAGGCGCGGCTGAACGAGCGCCTGGACGCTCCGCGCAGGCCACGGCGGGCCGGAGAAGGAGCGCGGTAGCATGTCTTTCTCCGAGATATTCATCCGCCGCCCCGTGGCCACCTGCCTGCTGGCGGTGGGGCTTTTCCTGGTGGGCGCGGTGGCGTTCGTTCTGCTTCCGGTGGCGCCGCTGCCGCATGTGGATTATCCCACCATCAACGTTTCCGCCAAGCTGCCGGGAGCCGACCCGGTGACGATGGCGGCCACGGTGGCCGCGCCGCTGGAGCGGCGGCTGGGAGAGATCGCCGGGGTGGACGAGCTGACCTCCGTGAGCAGCCAGGGCGCGGCCGGCATCTCCGTGCAGTTCGACCTGGACCGGAATATCGACGGCGCGGCGCGCGACGTGATGGCGGCTATCAACGCTTCCGGCAGCGACCTGCCGGTAGATCTGCCCACGCCGCCGACCTACCGCAAGGCGAATCCCGCCGATGCCCCCATCCTGATCCTGGCCGTCACCTCGGACGTGATTCCTCCCGGCAAGCTCTATGACGCGTGCGACTCCATTCTGAATCAAAGCATTTCCCAGGTGGAGGGGGTGGCGCAGGTGCTGGTGAGCGGCGCCGATAAGCCGGCGGTGCGCGTGGCGGTGAACCCCACGGCGCTGGCCTCCACCGGGCTCGGCATGGAAGATGTGCGCACCGCCCTGGCCAGCGCCAATGTGGATGAGCCCAAAGGCGGATTCGACGGCGCGCGCCAGGCCGAAACCGTCGCCGCCAACGACCAGCTTTACGTGGCCGCGGATTATGCGCCGCTGCTCGTCAAGCCCAGTACGAACGGCACCAGCCTGCGGCTGCGGGATATCGCGAGCGTCACCGACGGCGTGGAAAACGACAAGCAGGCGGCGTGGTTCAACGGCGGGAAGGCCATCATCATCATCATCTTCAAGCAGGCCGACGCCAACGTGATCGAAACGGTGGACCGCATCAAGCGCATCATGCCGCAGCTGGAGGCGTGGATGCCCACCGGCAGCAAAATCTCCGTGCTGTCGGACCGCACGCAGACCATCCGCGCGTCCGTGTCGGACGTGGAGATCACGCTGCTGATCTCCATCGCGCTGGTGGTGCTGGTGGTGTGGTTCTCGCTGGGCCGCTTCACCCCCACCGTGGCGGCCAGCGTCACCGTTCCGCTCTCGCTTTCGGGAACATTCGCCGCCATGTGGCTGCTCGGCTATTCGCTGGATAACATCTCGCTGATGGCGCTGATCGTTTCGGTCGGCTTCGTGGTGGATGACGCCATCGTGATGATCGAGAACATCACGCGCCACGTGGAGTCGGGCGAGCGCCCGCTGGAAGCGGCGGTCAAAGGCGCCCGGGAAATCACGTTCACGGTGATGTCCATCAGCATCTCGCTGGTGGCGGTGTTCATTCCGCTGCTGTTCATGGGCAGCATCATCGGGCGGCTGTTCCACGAATTCGCCGTGACGCTGACCATTGCCATTGCCATCTCCATGATCGTTTCGCTCACGGTGACGCCGACGGTATACGGCCAATTGATGGAACGCCGGCACCGGGGAGGCGGCCATGCCGCGCCCACCGGCTGGGCGGCGCAGGCGGGCGAGCGCCTGTTTTCATGGATGCATTCGCATTACCGGCACGGACTGAGCCGAGTCATGCGCCGCCAGGGAATGATGCTGGGCGTGATGCTTGGCACCATCCTGCTTACGGTGGCGCTTTACAAGCTCATGCCGATGGGATTCTTTCCTCAGCAGGATACAGGCATGATTCAAGGCACCACAGAAGCGCGAACGGACGTGTCTTTCCGCTCCATGGTGGCAAAGCAGCAAGAGGTGGCCAAGGTTATCCTCGCCGATCCCGCCGTGGCGGGCATGGGCATGGCCATCGGCAGCGGCGGCGGCAATTCGGTGGCCAACCAGGGACGGCTTTACATCACGCTGAAGCCCATCAAAGAGCGCGACGTCAGCGCCGACCAGGTGATCAGCCGCCTGCGGCCGAAACTGGCGAAGGTCGAAGGCATGGCCACTTTCTTGACGGCGGTGCAGGATATCCGCACCGGCGGCCGCGCCAGCAAGGCGCAATACCAGTTCGTGCTGATCGACGAATCGCTGGAGGAATTGCGCGAATGGGTGCCTAAATACCTGGCGCGCATGCGGCAGGAAAAAGATTTCACCGATGTCTCAAGCGATATGGATGCCGCCGCCCAGCAGGTGAACATCTCGGTGGACCGCGATGCGGCGTCGCGGCTCGGCATCGATATGAGCTCCCTGGACGCGGTGCTGGAAGACGCTTTCGCGCAGCGGCAGGTGTCGACCATCTACACGCAGCGCAACCAATATCATGTGGTGCTGGAGGTGGATAAGCGCTATCAGGAAAACCCGTTGTCGCTGGATAAGCTCTACGTTAAAACCGCGGCCGGCCAGCCGGTGCCGCTTTCCGCCGTGGCGCATTACACGATAGGGCTGGCGCCGGTTTCGGTGACGCATCAAGGCCAGTTTCCGGCATCCGCGCTTACGTTCAACCTGCCGGCCGGCTCGTCGCTGAGCGACGCGACCAAGCGCATTCAGGACATCGGCAAGGAGATTAACCTGCCACCCACCGTGCATACGCAATTCGCCGGAAACGCCAAGGTGTTCGCCGATCTCCTGCGCGGCCAGCCCATCCTGATCGGCGCGGCGCTGCTGGCGATTTATATCGTGCTGGGCGTGCTCTATGAGAGCACCGTTCACCCCGTCACCATCATCTCCACGCTGCCCTCGGCGGGGCTGGGCGCGCTGCTGGCGCTGAAATTCACCGGCAACGACCTTTCCATCATCGGCATGATCGGCGTGATCCTGCTGATGGGCATCGTCAAGAAAAACGGCATCATGATGGTGGATTTCGCCATCGTGGCGGAGCGCGATAAGCATAAATCACCGCAGCGCGCCATTATGGAGGCCTGCAACCGGCGCTTCCGCCCCATCCTCATGACCACGATGGCGGCGGTGCTGGGCGCGCTGCCGCTGGCGCTCGGCGGCGGCACGGGGGCGGAGCTGCGCCGCCCGCTGGGCATCGCGGTGGTGGGAGGGCTGGTGGTATCGCAGATGATGACGCTCTATACGACGCCGGTGGTTTACTTGGCAATGGAGCGGCTAAGGCTTAAGATGCACCGGATGAAGGCAAGGCATTTCGATACGCTTCCCGAAGCGGAAGCAGGGAACGGCGCATGATCAGACCCCGCGCGCTGCCGATGATTGCTTTGCTGCTGTCGGGCTGCGGCCTGATAGGCGACAGCTATCACCACATTGAGACGGCGTTTCCCGAAAGCTGGCGCAACGCGCCTGCACCCGCAGCGCCCGAAGCGGCGAAAGCGGCGCCTGTGTGGCCGACCGCGGATTGGTGGACGGCGTTTCAATCGCCGCCGCTGAACGTGCTGATCGCGCAGGCGCAGGCCGCCAATTTTGACATTCAGGCCGCCGCCGCCCGCGTGCGCCAGGCGGACGCGCAGGCGCGCATCGCCGGCGCCGCACTGCTGCCCACGCTGGATGCCACCGCGCAGGCCACGCATAACGGCGCGCGGGGTTCCCAGGGAAGCGGCGGCGGAAAGCTTCGCATCGCCAATAGTTACAACGCGACGCTGAACGCCGGTTATGAAGTGGATTTCTGGGGCAAGAATTGGGCGGCGGCTCAAGCAGCGGAGGAGCTGGCCGCGGCCAGCCGCTTCGACCGCGAAACCATCGGCATCACCATCACGGCCGACGTCGCCACCACCTATTTTGCCGTCATCGGGGCGCAGGACCGATTGACGCTGGCGCGGAGCAACCTCGCCAACGCCGAGGCGCTGTTCAAGGCTATTCAAGACCGATTCACGCAGGGGATCGCCTCCGGGCTGGATGTGGCGCAGGAGGAAAGCATCGTGGATGCGCAGCGCGCCGCCATTCCGCCGCTGGAACTGGCGTTGCGGCAGAATATCGATGCGCTGGCCATCCTGGTGAGCAAGATGCCGGAAGCCGCCGACCTGCTCCCCGCGGGCGAGGGATTGACGCTTGCCACCATCGCCACCCCCGAAGTGACGCCGGGGCTTCCTTCCGAGCTGTTGCAGCGGCGCCCCGACGTGCAGAATGCCGAGGCGCAGCTGATGGCCGCCCATGCCAATATCAACGCGGCGCGCGCCGCGTTCTTCCCCAGCATTCAGCTCACCGCCTCCGGAGGGTATCAAAGCCCGGTGCTGGCTTCGCTCTTTTCTCCGACCAGCACGCTATTTTCCCTGGCGGCTTCGGCCACCCAGCCGATTTTTGAGGGCGGGCGGCTGAGCGGGCAGCTGGAATTCAATGAGGCCCGCTATGACGAGCTGTTACAGGATTACCGCAAGGCAGTGATTTCCGCTTTCTCCGACGTCGAAGACGCGCTGGCCGCCGTGCAGCAGGACGCCGCCGAAGAAGCCGCGCAGCGGCAGGCCGCCGCCACGGCCCGCACCGCTTATGAGCTGACGCAGCGGCAGCTTTCCGGCGGCATCATCGACATCACCACCGTGCTGAACACGCAGCGCACCCTGTTTTCCGCCGAGGATGCGCTGGTGCAGGCAAGGCTGGCGCGATTGCAGGCGCTGACGGGGCTTTACCGCGCCCTGGGCGGCGGCTGGCAGGACTCCGCCCCTAGCCTTAGCCCTAGCCTTAGCCCTAGCCTTAGCCCTGATCCCGCTCCGGCTGCGCCGCCGGAAAATACTCCTGCAGGGGTTTAACCTCCAGCCCGCCGCCGTTTTTCAGCGCGGCAATGGCGGAGGTGACGGCCTTGGCGGCCGCCAGCGTGGTGTAATAAGGAATCTTGTTGAGCAGGGCGGTGCGGCGGATGTCGAAGGAATCGGCGATGGCCTGCGCGCCTTCGGTGGTATTGATGACCAACGCCACCGTGCGGTCCTTCAGCATGTCCACGATATGCGGCCTGCCTTCGCGCACCTTGTTGACAACATTCACCTGCATGCCTTTTTCTTCCAGATGGGCGGCGGTGCCGCGCGTGGCCACAATGGAAAAGCCCAGCGCCAGAAGCTGCGCCGCCACCGGCACGATGCCCTGCTTGTCGGCGTTCTTCACCGACATGAATACGGTGCCCTGCAACGGCAGCTGGTTGCCCGCCCCGGCCTGGGACTTGGCGAAGGCGCGCGCAAAATCCGCATCCAGTCCCATCGCCTCGCCGGTGGATTTCATTTCCGGGCCGAGAATGACATCCACATTGGCGAAGCGCGCGAAGGGGAAGACGGCTTCCTTGACGGCCACATGAGTGGCGGGTGACGGGTGACGGGGGGCGGGCGTTGATTCTTCGCGCATTCGCCACGCGCCATTGGCCACCATATCTCTAAGCGAAGCTCCCGCCATCACCCTGGCCGCGATCTTGGCCAGCGGAATGCCGGTGGCCTTGGCCACGAACGGCACGGTGCGGCTGGCGCGGGGATTGACTTCGATGATATGAATATCCTCGCCCTTCACGGCGAACTGCACGTTCATCAGCCCCACCACCTTAAGGGCGCGC
>JAFATP010000087.1 GCA_019243895.1 Alphaproteobacteria bacterium | reverse complement strand
TCCACCATGGCCAGCGCATGAGGCCGCCGCCGGTTCACTTCGCCGTGCACCGCCTTGACCAGCGAGCTTTTGCCCATGCCGCGCGCACCCCACAGCAAGGCGTTGTTGGCCGGCAGGCCCTGGGCGAATTGCAGCGTATTGGCCAGCAGCGTGTCGCGCGCATGGTCGATGCCCATCAGCCACGAAAGCGGTATGGCGCTCACCTTCTCCACCGGCAGCAGAGCCTCGCTGCGCGCATCCCACACGAAAGCGTCGGCCTGTTGCAGATTCATCCGCAGCGGCAACGGCGGATAGGCGCGCTCCAGCGCCTCCGCGATGCGGGAGAGCAGGGAAGTTACGGTTTCATCGAACATGGGCAGAGCATAGCAACGGGATGTTATGGATTTATTAACTTGCCCAAGCCGAGGGGTTAAATTACCCCGGCATTGTAGCCGAAGCGGCGCTGTCCAAGCAATTTTAAATGAATGACCATTTTCGCCAACAAGCTCTATTCCATATCGCTCGCGCCCGAAAGCAGCGAAATATTGCCGCCCACGGCGGCGATGTTGACGGTGACGGTGCGTTCGGTGACGAAGCGCAGCAGGTAATGCGGGCCGCCCGCCTTCGGGCCGGTGCCGGAAAGCCCCTCTCCGCCGAACGGCTGAACGCCCACCGCGGCGCCGATCATGCTGCGGTTGACATACAGATTGCCCGCTTTGATGCGATCGGCAAAGAAATCGGTATGCTCCTGCACGCGGCTTTGCAGGCCGAAGGTGAGGCCGTAACCGGTGCTGTTGACGGCATCGGCCACCTGCTGCAATTTCCCGCCGGGAAAGCGGATCACGTGCAGCACCGGGCCGAACACTTCGCCTTTCAATTCGCCGATGTGTCGAATCTCGAAGGCGTGCGGCGGAATGAAGCGCCCTTGGGGCTCAGCCGTGGCGGCGATGAAGCGGGCCGTTTGGCGCAGGTGGCGAAGATGCGCGTGCAGAGCAGAAGCCGCCGCCTCGTCGATGATCGGGCCGATATCGGTGGCCAGAAGCAGCGGGTCGCCGAGCGAAAGCTCCTGCATGGCGCCCGAAAGCAGGGTGAGCAACGCATCGGCCACCTCCTCCTGCACATACAGCACGCACAGCGAGGAACAGCGCTGGCCCGCGCTGCCGAAGGCGCTGACGATGATATCGTCCACCGCCTGCTCCAATAGCGCGGAGCTGTCCACCACCATGCAGTTCTGCCCGCCCGTTTCCGCGATGAACGGCACCAGCGCTCCCTCCCGTGACGCAAGCGATGCGGCGATATGCCGCGCCGTTTCCACGGAGCCGGTGAACACCACGCCGTCAACGGCGGCGGATGCCACCAGTTCCGCGCCGATAGTTTCGCCGCTGCCGGTTTGCAGCTGCACCGCGCCGCGCGGCACGCCCGCTTCATGCATCAGGCTAACCGCCCGCGCCGCCACGTGCGGCGTCTGCTCGGCGGGCTTGGCGATGACGCAATTGCCGGTGACCAGCGCCGCCGCCACCTGGCCGGTGAAAATGGAGAGCGGAAAATTCCACGGGCTGATGCAGGCGAACACGCCGCGCGGATGCAGGCTCAACCGGTTACTCTCTCCGGTGGGGCCGGGAAGCATTTCCGGCGCGCTCATCAAGCGGCGCGCCTGATAGGCGTAATACCGGCAGAAATCCGCCGCCTCGCGCACTTCCGCATCGGCATCGGCCAGGGTTCTGCCCGCTTCCCGGCCCAGCAGGGCGATCAGCTCCGCCCGGTTTTGCTCGAGAGAATCCGCCAGCGCGTCCAGCGCGCCCGCGCGCTCCTCCACCGGCGTGGCGCCCCAGCCGGGGAATGCAGCGCGCGCCGTTTGCAGCGCGCCGGTAAGCGTTTCCACTGTGGCGGATGGGGGCGCAGGCCACGATGCGCCCTTGAACGGCTCCACGGCCTCCGTCAGCGCCTGCATCTGCGCGAGGTTGCCGAAATCATGGCCTTGCGAATTCCGCCAGCGCTTTCCATGCAGCGCCACCGGCAACGGGATGCGCGAATCCGGCGTTCCCTGGCGCAGCCGCGCCGCCGCCACGGGATCGGCAATCAGCTCCTCCACCGGGCGGGCGTGATCCATCAGCATATGCACGAAAGAGGTGTTGGCGCCGTTTTCCAGCAGCCGGCGGATGAGATACGCCAGGAGGTCCTTATGCTTTCCCACCGGCGCATAGATGCGGCTGGGGGTGGTTTCCAGCAGCATGTCGTGCAGCGCCTCGCCCATGCCGTGCAGCCGTTGCAGCTCGTAAGTGTCTTTCGCGCCATGCGCCCTGGCCAGCGCTTCGATAGAGGCCACCGTGCGCGCGTTATGCGTGGCGAACTGCGGATAGAAGCAATCCAGCGTGCGCAGCATCTTGTCGGCGCAGGCCAGATAGGAAACATCCGTGTGCTCCTTGCGCGTGAACACCGGGTAACCCGGCAGGCCGAGCATCTGCGCCCATTTGATCTCCGAATCCCAATAGGCGCCCTTTACCAGCCGCAGCGGCATGCGGCGGGCATGCATGCGCGAAAGCGCCGCCAGGAAGTCCAGCAGCGCAAAAGCCCGCTTCTGATACGCCTGCACCACGAAGCCAAGCCCTTCCCACCCGGAAAACGCTTCGTCGGCGAAGAGCCGCGCGAACAGCTTCATCTCGATATCCAGCCGCGATGATTCCTCGGCATCAATGGCCAGCGTGATGCCCATGTGCATGGCATGCAGCGCGATCTCCTTCAGCCGCGGCAGCAACTCGTCCATCAGCCGCGCCTCTTGCGTTAACTGATAGCGCGGGTGCAGCGCCGAAAGCTTCACCGAAATGCCCGGCGCCTCCCACAGCGACGCCTTCTCCGCCTGCCTGCCCGCCAGCGCGATGGCTTCATGATAGGCCTGAAGGTAAGCTTCCGCCTGCGCTTCGCTGCGCGCGGCTTCGCCCAGCATGTCATAGGAAAAGCGATAGCCCTTGCGCATATAGGGCCTGGAGCGGCGCAGAGCTTCGGCCATGTCCTCTCCCATCACGAACTGCGCGCCGATGAAGCGCATGGCCGCCTTCAACGCTTCGCGGATCAGCGGCTCGCCGAACTTGCTCACCAGCCTGCCAAGCATATGCGCCGGGCGCGGCGAAGGCTCATGTCCCATCTGCACCAGCTTGCCGGTGAGCAGCAGCCCCCAGCTGGAGGCATTCACCAGAAAGGAATCGCTGCCGCCCAGATGCTTGTCCCACTGGCCTTGCTCGAACGTGTCGCGGATCAGGCGGTCGGCGGTGTGCGCATCGGGAATGCGCAGCAGCGCTTCCGCGAGAGACATCACGGCCACGCCTTCGCGCGTGTCCAGCCCGTATTCATGCAGGAACGCTTCGACCCCGGAGACGGCGCTCTTTTGCCGCAGCGATTCCGCCAGCGCCCGCGCCCGCGCATGCACCGCCTGCGTGTAAGTATCCAGCGGCGCCAGCTGGGAAAGCAGATGCCGCACCGCATTCGCCTCGTCGCCAAATGCCATTGCGCTGACGGCCGCCTGCATCTCCCGCAGGGATTGCTCCGAATGTGTCATCTATTCGCTATAGCAGCTTCCGCGCGGCGCACCAAAAAAAATAGGCCGGGCATGAAGCCCGGCCATAAAGCACCTCTTTTCGGGATATTACGAGCGGCGGGAAGAGCTCGTGCCGGAAGTGGAGGTGGTATCGCTGTCGTTTTCGCCTTCTTCATCCATGGACGTGGAAGAAGAACCGGAAGAAGAACCGGAAGAAGAACCACGCAGATTGTCCTGCTCGCGGCTCTGCTGACCGGATTGACCGAACTGTCCCTGGTTCTGGCTGGAGCCGGACTGGCTCTGCGAGCCGCTCTGGTTCCGGCCGCTCTGACCGGAGCCGGACATGCCGGACTGGCCTTGTGAACCGCTCTGGCCGGTGGTGCCGCTCATGCCCTGGGAAGCCTGCCCCTGCGAGCCGGTGCCTTGCTGGGTTTGAGAAGACTTGTTCGAATACTGATCGTTTTGCGCATTCTGGCCGCGCTGCTGCTGTGAATTAGACATAACTCAATCTCCATATATTGCTGTTAATAAAAGCGGCGGAGCGTCCGATGCGAATCTTTTCCTCCGCGCCACACGAGCAAACCTAGAATGATGCCCGTGAGGAAACGATGCGATGCCTGCCCGCGGGCGATCTTTTTCCCATAAACCGCAAGCGCGGAAATGCTTTATGAGCGATTTATATGACCGGGCATTTTCGGCACGCCGCGCTTAGCCTCCCGCGGATACAATAGCTGCGGATGATCTTCCAACCAGGAGTGACTTATGCCAACCGGACAGGGCAATCCCAACACCAACCAGACCAGCGGCACCGTCGGCAGACCCGATAATATCGAGCAGCCGGGCAGCCCGCCGCCGCAGGAAGTGCCGGATGACGGCGATCACACTCCAGCGGAGATGCCGGAAAAGGCAAAATAATTCTCATTTAAATACAGCCGATTATGTTACTTATCAACAGACGGTAAGCATTTGCGGCTTGCGTTGCAGCATAACCCGTGTATGATAGGAGCAGGGTTCCAACCCTGACGCTTCGTTTTTCGGTTTGTCTTCGCGTCCGTTTCGGTCACTGAAGGATCTGCTGGGTTTTAAAGCTACGTTACAGGTTCATCCTTCGGCCGCTTTTGATCCCCACTGCCGTTTGACGTTCTCTCAGGTGTTGAGGCCTTGCGGCTTCCGTATGTTTGCGCGCCGCGTTTAACTTTTTTTCAAGGAGACTTCGATGAGCGCTGGAACGGTCAAATGGTTCAACCCCACTAAAGGATATGGTTTCATTCAGCCGGATGACGGCGGGAACGACGTGTTCGTGCATATTTCCGCTTTGGAGCGTGCGGGCCTGCGCACGCTGCATGAAGGCCAGCGCGTGAATTACGAGCTTGCCACGCAAAAAGGCAAGACTTCGGCCGTGAACATCAAGCTGCTGAACGCCGCTTAATCTTAAACGGGGCGCTTTCCTGGCGGGAGCGCCCCTTTTTCATTTTTCCATTCCTGCGCCGCGCGACATCGCGCTTGCAGTGCCCCGCCCGGCATGATGATATGCCGCCCATGCCGCACCCCTCTTCCATTCTCGCCGACGCGCTCCGAAGGAATGACCGCACCGCGCTGGCGCGCGCCATTACGCTTGCCGAATCCACCCGGCACGATCACCAGGCGCAGGCGCAGGAGCTGATGCGCGTGCTGATGCCGCATACCGGCAATTCCATCCGGCTGGGCATCACCGGCTCGCCGGGGGTGGGGAAAAGCACGTTCATCGAGGCATTCGGCCTGCATGTGATCGAAAAAGGACACCAGGTGGCGGTGCTGGCGGTGGACCCCACCAGCGCCATCACCGGCGGCTCCATCATGGGCGACAAAACGCGGATGACGCAGCTTTCGCAGCACCCGGACGCCTTCATCCGCCCCTCGCCGGCGGGAACCATGCTGGGCGGGGTGGCGCGGCGCACGCGGGAGGCCATCCTGCTATGCGAAGCCGCGGGCTTCGACGTGATCATTGTGGAAACGGTGGGCGTCGGCCAGTCGGAAACCGAAGTGGCCAATATGACGGATATGTTCGTGCTGCTGCTGCAGCCGGGCAGCGGCGACGAGCTTCAGGGCATCAAGCGCGGCATCGTGGAGCTGGCGGATTTGTTGATCGTCACCAAGGCCGACGGCGAATTGCTGCACCAGGCCGAGCGGGTGCGCGCGGATTACGCGGCGGCGCTGCGCATGCTGACGCCGCACGGCGCCGGGGGCTGGAAGCCGCGGGTGCAGACGGCTTCGGCGCTGGAGGGAAAGGGCATTGCGGAAACATGGGAAGCCATTGGCGCATTTCGCCGCGCGGCTGCGGCATCCGGTAATCTGGCGCGCGTGCGCGCGGCCCAGGCCCGGGCGTGGCTGTGGAAGGAATTAAAGGAGATGCTGCTGGAGCGCTTCCTGGAGCGCGAAGGGCTGGCGGAGCGGATCGGGCAAATGGAAGAGGAAGTGGCGGCGGGCAGGCTACCCGCTTCCCACGCGGCGCAGCAGCTTCTGGATGAGGCAGCGGGAGCCTAATGCAATGGCAAGGAGCCGGGGTGCGGCGCGGGGTTCGCGCCTTC
>JAFATP010000013.1 GCA_019243895.1 Alphaproteobacteria bacterium | reverse complement strand
TTTGCGGCGCCCGCTGCGGTTGCTCCTCCGCCGTCGGCGTCACGCGTTTGGCGGGGGGGGGAAGCGATTCCGGCGGGGAAGCGGCCTGCACCGCGGGCGGCGGGTTGAACGATGTAGCGGCGGGAGCTGCCTGCGGGGTTTCCGCAGGCGCAACAGCAGCTTGATCGGTCTTTGCCGCTTCCGGCCCTTCCGGCTGCACCGCCACCGCGTGCGTTTCCGTGGTGGTGGCTTCGGACGACGTTTCCGGCGCGCCGGGGGTTTGCTCAGCGGCTTGCGGGCGGGCGACCGGCTCTTCGGGCGAAGGCGTCACATGCTCCTCATGCGCGGGCGCGGGCGCGGGCGCGCCGGAGATGGCCTCGAAAATCATCTTATCCTGGTGCGGGAATTTCATGCCGCCGGGATCCAGCGGCTTTTCCTTCACGGGGGTTTTGTCGGCCTCCACCACCATCAGCTCGTCGTCATTCAATGTGCGCGTGCCGGTGGTATATGCGTACCACGCCAGAGCGATGAAGCCGATGCCCGCCAGCAGCAGTACGGCGCCGGGAATTACCCGCGACACGGGCGTGGGCGGCGGCAAATCATTATCAATGATTACCGTGGATTCCTCTTCGTCAGGTTCTCTTTCGGTCATCAGCGCATCTCCTCCAGCGGTTGCACCCCCAGCACGGTAAGCCCCGACGCGATCACCATGGCAAGCGCCCTGGTGAGCATCAGCCGTGCCGCCGTCAGTTCCATAGCATCTTTCCGCAGAAAACGAAAACGATTATCGGTATTGCCTTTGTTCCACAAGGCGTGAAAGCTGGCCGCCAACTCCTGCAAATAAAACGCCACCCGGTGCGGCTCGGCGGAAAGCGCCGCGCCTTCCACCAGGCGGGGCCATCCCGCCATCAGCTTCAGCAAGGATAGTTCCTCGGCGGAGGACAGCAGCAACAAATCGGCACGCGCCGCCATCGCTTCCGGCATCTCCTGCGCCGCGTTGCGCAGCACCGAATGACAGCGCGCATGCGCATATTGCACGTAAAACACGGGATTGTCCTTGCTCTGCTCCAGCACTTTTTCGAAATCGAAATCCAGCGCCTGATCGTTTTTCCGGGTCAGCATAATGAAGCGGAACACGTCTTTCCCCACTTCATCCACCACTTCACGTACTGTGACGAACGTTCCGGCCCGCTTGGACATTTTCAGCGGTTCGCCCGCGCGCATGAACTTCACCAGCTGGCACAGCTTGGCCTCCAGCGTCACCTTTCGGTCGGAAAGCGCCGCCACCGCCGCCGTGATGCGCTTGACATACCCGGCATGGTCCGCGCCCAGCACATTCACCAGCAGCGTAAAGCCGCGGCGGATCTTATCCAGATGATAGCCGATATCCGGCGTCAGATACGTCCAGCTGCCGTCGGATTTCTTTAAAGGCCGGTCGCAATCATCCCCGAATTCCGTGGATCTGAACAGCAACTGCGGGCGCGGCTCCCAATCCTCCGGCGTCTTGCCCTTGGGCGGCTCCAGCACGCCGGTATAAAGCAGCCCCTTCACTTCCAGCAGCGCCAGCGCCTCATCCACCAGCCCGCGTTCGACAATCGTCCGCTCGGAGCTGAACACGCTGTGATAAATACCGAGCGCCGCCAGATCATCGCGGATCATGCCCATCATGGAAATCACCACATGGTTGCGCACCAGGCTCAGCCATTCCTCGCGTGGCATATTCCTCAGCTTTGCGCCGTAGGCCTCCGCCAGCTCCTTGCCCACTGGTTTCAAATATTCGCCAGGGTAAAACCCTTCCGGTATTTCCCCGATATTCTCGCCCAACGCCTCGCGGTAACGCAGGAATGCCGACTCGGCCAGCTTGTCGATCTGCGCGCCCGCATCATTAATGTAATATTCGCGGGTGACATCGAACCCCGCCTTGCTCATCAGCGCGGCCAGCGCATCGCCGAACACCGCGCCGCGGCCGTGCCCCACGTGCATCGGCCCGGTGGGATTGGCCGAGACATATTCCACATTCACCTTCCGACCCGCACCGATGGCCGAATCGCCATAGGCGACGCCCTGGCTCAGAATCACCGGGATCACCGCCTGCCATGATTCCGGCCTCAGCGTGAGATTGATGAAGCCCGGCCCCGCCACTTCCGCTTTTGTCACATCCTGTTTTTGCGCCATCGCCTCCGCCAGCTGCGCGGCAATCTCGCGCGGGTTTTTCTTCACCTGCGGCGCCACCACCATGGCCGCGTTGGTGGCAATATCGCCATGCGCCGCATCGCGCGAAGGCGTGGCTTCGATCTTCTCCAGCGCAAGCCCCTCCCCGAAGCGGGCCGCTACGGCTGCCTTCACCTCATTCTCAATGGCCTTATAAATATTCATGTTCTTACATTCACGCCGACACGTTTACCGCTTTTCGTCATTCCGAGTTCCGATTGCCGCATCGGCTTCGCTTTCCGCAATGACGCAAGCATATTCATCCCCTTGCATTCACGTCGAAAATACGCCGGTGCTCCTCTAGCGCATAACGGTCGGTCATGCCAGCGATAAAATCGCAGACGACATGAGCGGTTTCCGCCGTGCGCGGGCCTGGCGCGAGCGCACGCCAATCGGTAGGCAGGCATTCGGGCTCGGCCAGGAAGAAATCGAACAGCTCCCGCGTCACCCGCCGCGCCTTGCTGGACATGCGGTTGACCTTGTAATGGCGATACATGCGCTCGCTTAAGAAGCGCTTGAGCTGCTTATTGATTTCCTGCATCCCGGCGGAGAATTCCACCAGCGGGCGGCCAAGCTGCCGCACCTCGTCCGCGCTTTGCACGCCGGTGGCGGCCAGCGCGGCGCGGGTGGTGGCCAGCGCATCCATGCACATGCGGTTGATCAGGCGGCGCAGCGCCTCATGAATCAGCCGGGCTTGCTCCAGATGCGGCCAATGCCGCCTGACCTCCGTGAACGCCGCATACACTTCCGGCACGGCGGAGAGCTCCTCCACATGGAACAGCTCCGCGCGCAGGCCGTCGTCCAGATCATGATTGTTATACGCAATGTCATCGGCCAGGGACGCCACCTGCGCCTCGGCGGAAGGCCAGGTATCCAATTCCAGATCGTGTTCGCGGTTATATTTCGCCAGCGCCCGCGGCGCATTGGCCACCGGCCCGTTATGCTTGGCGATGCCTTCCAGTGCCTCCCAGGTGAGGTTCAGCCCGTCAAACGCCGCATAGCGCTGCTCCAGCTTCGTCACGATGCGGATGGAATGGGCATTATGGTCGAAGCCGCCGAAATCCGCCATTGCCGCGCGCAGGCCGTCTTCGCCCGCGTGGCCGAAGGGCGGATGGCCCAGATCATGCGCCAGCGCCAGCGCCTCCGTCAGATCCTCGTTCAGGGCCAGCGCGCGCGCCAGGGAGCGGGCAATCTGCGCCACTTCCAGGCTGTGCGTCAGCCGCGTGCGGTAATGGTCGCCTTCGTGGTTCACGAATACCTGCGTCTTATATTCCAGCCGCCGGAACGCCGTGGAATGGATGACGCGGTCCCGGTCGCGCTGGAAGCAGCTGCGCGTCTGATCCTCCGCCTCGGTATGCAGGCGGCCCCGGCTGGCGGCGGGATGCGCGGCGTAGGAAGCCAACATGCGCTTTGCCTTTCCTCGAAAAATCGGTTACATTTGAATATATGCTTGAAACGCAAAACACTGTCCACCCTCAAGCCCCACCGCAGGTGTTTTCGATCACCGACGCGGCGGCGGCGCGCATCGCGTTCCTGCTGTCGGACGAGCCGCCCGGAACCAAATTCTGGGTGCGGGTGGACGGCGGCGGCTGCTCAGGCTTTCAATATCATTTCGACCTGACGCCCGGCAACCTCTGCCCCGCCGATCTGCTGATTCAGCGCGGCGGCGCCAGCGTGGCGGTGGATGAGGTATCGCTGGAATTCCTGCAAAACGCCGTGCTGGATTATGAAGAGGATTTGAGCAGCGCCGGCTTCGTGGTGAAAAACCCGAATGCCACCGCGCGGTGCGGCTGCGGCAATTCCTTCTCGGTGGCATTGTAAAACTTTTAAACCCGGCGAAGATTTTTATGCCTTTCGCCGTATCATGGAAGAAAGGAGGATGTTATGAAACGCATCATACGATTCACCCTGACCTTCCTCGGTCTGCTGGCCTTGCCGCTGTTCGCGCAATCAGCGCAGGCGCGCGGGGGCGTGTTCATCGGCGGCGTGGTCGCGCCCGCCTATTATCCGGCATATCCCGCCTACCCCCCTTATCCTTACGCCTATTCGCCGCGGTATGTGTATGCGCCGGGCTATGTCTACCCGCGTTATGCTTATGCCTATCCCGCTCCCGTGGCTTATCCGGCCGTCTATCCGCCGGTTATCGGCGCCAGCATAAGGATACGTTGAAGGCTTTTGCGATTCATTCCGGCGCTTAAGCGGCCGCAACCGCTTAGCGCCAGCTTCTTTTAATGGGCATGATAACGACGAGATGAAAGACTTTATCCCGGACGATAAAGAAGCTATCGATTCTTCTTGCGATACGGCAGTAAGGAGATGGAGCAATGGCTTTCCGCACCGGCATCTGGAACGTCAACTCGGTGAAAGCGCGGCTGCCGCACCTGCTGGACTGGCTGAAGCGCGACATGCCGGAAATCGTGCTATTGCAGGAAACCAAATGCACGGATGACGCCTTTCCGGCGATGGAACTGGAGGAGCTGGGCTATAATCTGGCGTTGCACGGCGAGAAGAGCTATAACGGCGTGGCGATTCTCTCCAAATTCCCGCTGGAAGACGTGCGGCGCGGCCTGCCCGGCGAAGATCAGTTCGGGCATGCGCGCTATATCGAGGCAGTAGCGAATCTTCCCGGCCGGGCGGTGCGCGTGGCTTCCGTTTACGTGCCCAACGGCCAGAATTTAGACTCGGATAAGTTTCCCTACAAACTGCATTTCCTGGAACGGCTTGGCGCGCATTTGCTGGCATTGCTGGCATATGAGGAAATGCTGATCGTGGGGGGAGATTACAATGTCGCGCCTTATCCCGCCGACGTCTACGACCCGGCGCGGCTGGACGGCAATGTCTGCTATCACCCGGAGGAGCGGGCGCGCATACGGGCGATTCTGCATCTGGGTTTTTATGACGGATTCCGTCTGATCAATCCCCCGCCGGAGGGCACGCATGGCGGCGGCGAATACACATTCTGGGATTACCGCGCCGCCAGCTTCGAGGCCAATCGGGGCTGGCGCATCGATTATCCGCTGCTGTCGCCGCAGGCGGCGGATGCGCTGCGCGACTGCGTCATTGTGAAGACACTGCGCGGATTGGACAAGCCCTCCGACCACGCGCCGCTGCTGGCCAGCTTTGCGGATGCGCGGGAGGGTTAATCCGCGATTTTCACCTGGTTGCGTCCACCGTTTTTAGCTTCGTACAGCGCACCGTCGGCGCGCTTCAGCAGGTCGGTTCCGCACTCGTCCTGCTTCATCAGCCCGCCACCGAACTTCAGGGTGGAGATGCCGATGCTGATGGTGCTGAAGATGCAGGCCCCTTCCACGTTGAACGGCGTGCTTTCCACCGTCTTGCGCAGGCGCTCCGCCGCGTCGCCCGCTTCCGGCAGGCCGGTTTCCGGCATCAGCACCACGAATTCCTCGCCGCCGTAGCGCGCCACCAGATCGGCGCTGCGCGAGCTTTGCAGAATGATCTCCGCCAGGCGCTTCAGCACCATGTCGCCCGCATCGTGCCCGTGCTGGTCATTCACCGATTTGAAATGATCCATGTCCATCATCATCACCGTCAGCGGCTTTTTACCCTCTAATGACTGCCGCGTCATGTTCTCCAGATGGGTATTGAGGTAATGCCGGTTATAAAGACCGGTCAAAGCGTCGGTGATGGCCAGCGAAATGCTTTGCTGATAAGTGGCCCGCAGTGCTTCCTGGTATCGCTTGCGGCGAATCTGCGTGCGCACGCGCGCGGTCATCTCATTCTTGTCCACCGGCACGCGCAAATAATCGTTAAAGCCCATCTCCAGCACCTTGAGCATGGTGGCGGTGTCGTCTTCATCCACCAGCATCAGGATGGGCACGTGCCGTATTTCCTCATGGCTTTTCATCAGCGACGCCAGCCGCAGCCCGTCTTCATCCATCAGCAATGCGCTCACCATAATGACGTCATACGGCATGGCGGTGGCTTTCTTCACCGCCGGCTCCACGTCCGCCTCCTGCAGCCAGTCCACCTGGTAGGTTTCGCCGAGCTTGGCCGTGATCTGCTTGGCCTGTACGGGGTCATCATCCACCAGCAGCACGCGCGCGCCATTCACATCCGAAACAAAGCTTTTCCCCGCTTCGGCGGCAATGCCCATCTGCAGCAGCGTCTGATCGCGCAGGCGAAGCTCGTCCAGCAGCACCTTGATGCGCACCAGCGAGCGCACGCGCGCGAACAGCGCCATGTCGTTGATCGGCTTGGTGAGAAAATCATCGGCGCCCACCTCCAGCCCGCGCACGCGGTCCGACTGATCTGAAAGCGCGGTAACCATTACCACGGGAATATGCGAGATTTCCGGGTCTTGCTTAATCAGCTTGCAGGTTTCAAATCCGTCCACACCCGGCATCATCACGTCCAGCAGGATGATATCCGGCTTGTGCTGGCGCGCTGCGGCGATGGCCTCATAG
>JAFATP010000009.1 GCA_019243895.1 Alphaproteobacteria bacterium | reverse complement strand
TGGCGCACCTGCGTCACCGCGTTGCGGAAACATTCTTCATAGTCCAGCGCGGATCGATCGTTTGCCGCGGTGATAAGAGATAACGTCATATCAATAGTTTATTTCATTACGTTTATGCGGTGAATGAGAAAAGCCATGCAGTATTGCCACGGTCAGCCCGAATAATCCCAGCGCCGTCATCTGATGCGCCATCGCCAGCGGCAGGCTGGCTTGCGTCAGGAGGGTGGCGATGCCGAGCAGGAACTGCATGATCACGAGCAGGGGGAGCATAAGGATTAACAGGCTTTTATCATAGTTTCGCGCCCGCCACCACCACAAAAGATAGCCGGCCCCCAGCAGCGCCGCCAACCAGCGGTGCGCGAACTGGAGCGCAGCGATATTGTGGAAAATCCCGTTCCACCAGGGCGTTTGCGCCAGCGCGTCGGCGGGCAGCCATTCCCCGTTCATGGTGGGGAAGGTGTTATAGATGAGTCCCCCGTGCAGCCCCGCCAGCAGCGCCCCCAGCACGATCTGCGCCGCCAGCGCGCAGAACAATGCGCAAAGCGCCTTTTTCATGCGCAACGGCAGGCGTGCCTCGCCCGCATTCGCGCCCAGCGCATCCAGCGCGCCTGCCAGCAGCAGGGCGAACAGGGTAAATGCCAGCGCCAGATGCGCCGCCAGTCGCAGGTGATTCACATAAGGGCCATCCGCCAGGCCGCTTTTCACCATTACCCATCCCACCCCGCCCTGTGCTGCGCCAAGGGCGAAGATCAGCAGCAGGCGCACGCCGAAGCGCGGAGAAAACGCGCGCCGCGCCGAAAACCACAGGAAAGGGAGAAAGAACGCGGCGCCCGCCAGCCGCCCCAGCAGCCGGTGGGCGTATTCGGGCCAGTAGATGCGGCGAAACCCGTCAAGCGTCATGTTCGAATTAATCGCGGCATATTGCGGCGTCTGCCGGTAAGCGGCGAATTCCTCCTGCCATGCGGCTTGGCTTAAGGGAGGGATGACGCCGTGAACGGGCTTCCATTGCGTGATGGAAAGGCCGGAGCCGGAAAGCCGGGTATAGCCCCCCAGCAGCACCATGCAGGCCACCAGCAGCGCGCAGGCGAAAAGCCAGCGGGCCACGCCGGGACAGAACGGTTCCTTCGCGATTGCGTAAGCGGGCGTCATGGATTATGTGGTTGTACATGCTTCGTGGCTCCGCCTCAACCGTTAATGCCGGTCTTTTTGCGCGGTACTGGCTGCTGGCGGGGGTGGCGTCGCTGGCGCTGGCCGGACTGCTGGCGGTGATTCTGGTGGTGGCGCGCACGCCGGGTTTGTCCGATCTGCCGCTGTTTTCCCGCCTGTTTCACGAGGCCCTGGCGGTGCACGTGGATTTATCGGTGCTCGCCTGGTTTTTAAGCATCGCCTGCATGTTCTGGAGCATCGACGCGGGCCGAAGCAGCATCATTGAAAAAGCGGCGCTGGCCGCGTTCCTGCTCGGCGTGCTGCTGATCACGCTGTCGCCGCTCGATCCGCATAGCAGAGCGCTGATGAGTAATTATATCCCGGTGGTTTTCAGTCCGGTTTTCTTTCTGGGCCTGACGCTGCTGCTGGCGGGTGTCGGCTTGCAGCTTGCGCATTATTTTCAGGCTTTTTTCGGGCGGCGGGCGCATATTCTCGGCGCGCAGGAAATCACCTGCTTCGCCGCGGCGTTGATCACCCTGGTGGCGCTGGCCTCGTTTGTTCTTTCGGCGCCGCGCATACCGTTCGTCATTCAAGGCGCGCAGTTTTACGATCTCGCGTTCTGGGCGGGGGGCCATGTGCTTCAAAATACGCATAGCGCCTTTGTCATGCTGTCCTGGCTGCTGCTGGCCACGACGCTGCGCCCGGGATTCCGTCGGGGCGGGTTTTATTATATCGCGTTGACGATTCTGTTCCTGGCGTCCGTGTCGGCGCTCTATGCCCTGTGGCGGTATGAAGTGACTTCGCAGGAATTCCGCCTCTTTTTCACGGATGTGGTGATGGAGCTGGGGGGATGGGGCCCGGCGCTGACGGGCCTGTGGGTGATAGGCAAGATTTCCCCGCCGTCGCGGCGCGAGCGGGCGATTTTTTCCTCGCTGGTGATGTCATTGCTGTTATTCGCCTACGGCGGCATATTGGGGTGGCTGATCACCGGGGAGAATGTGCTGGTGCCGGCGCATTATCACGGGGCCATCGTCGGCATCACGCTCGCGTTCGGCGGCGTGGCGTATGCGCTGCTGCCGCGCTTTGGCTACGCAGAAGTAGCGGGCAAGCGACTGGCGTTCTGGCAGCCCGTGGTGTACGGCGTCGGGCAGGCCATGCATATCACTGGCCTGGCGTGGTCAGGCGGCTACGGCGTGCTGCGGAAAACCCCGGGGGCACTCGAAGGCGGATTCACCGCCGCCAGAGCGGCAATGGGGCTGATGGGCCTGGGCGGCCTCATCGCCATCATCGGCGGTTTCATGTTTATTATCGCGGTTTATCGAAGCGTTCGCGCGGGGGAGCGGAGCGACTAGGGCCGTTGAGGCCTGCAGGCTTTCGCGTCGCTTGAGCGCAAATTTATAGCGCCTCTAACTTCCCGTCGCGCCAGTGATGAGTGCAGCCGAGGCGTTTTGCCGTCTCCGCGCCCTCGCCGCATCCGGGCAGCGATTTCAGCGTAATGAATCCCTCCGCATGCAATGCTTCGAGCGCTTCCCTGCCGATGACGCCGCTGATGAAAACGCGGCGCTCCGGCTGTGGGACGCTTAAAAGCGGACGCAGGCTGTCCAGGTAAAGCGTGCAGCCGGTCGCGGCAACGCCCTGGATGAGATATCGGCCGCCGCGGCCGATCTCCTGCGGCGCATGCGCGGCAAACAGCGAGAAACTCAAGCCGGTATGATATTCAAAGCCCCGCGTTTCCGTAAGGTCCACGCTCACCCGAATATTTTCCGGCAGCACCTCCGCCAGCAGCGCCGTCACACGTTCCGCGCCGTGCACATGCTTCTCCACAGCGCGCGGCATTCCTCCGGCGCGCATGCGCGCCAGCATCGGGACGGCGGGACCGCAGCATTCCATCAGGGTTTTCAGCGCCGCATAATGGGTGAGGGGTTGCAGCGCGGGCGCGGAAGCGTCCTTATGCGCCACGGCTGCCATCACCGCCGCTCTTTTTTCCCCGTCCAGCGTTTCGTCCGCCAGCAGGTCGGAAAGCACGCCGGGCGTGTGCAGGTCGATGGTGAGGGCGCTTACTCCCAGCTTCCCCAGGCTTTCCACGGTCACCGCAATTACCTCCGCATCTGCTTCCGCCGCCTTCGCGCCGATCAACTCGATGCCGGCCTGACGCAACTGGCGGCTGGCATTCGGCCCTTCGGGCGTCATGCGCAGAACATTGCCGGCGTAAGACAGGCGCAGCGGATGCGGTGCATGCGCCAGCCGGGAGGAAGCAATGCGCGCCACTTGAAGCGTAATATCGGGCCGAATGCCCATCACCTTGCCGTCGTCCACCTCCATCACCCGGAAGGTTTGAGAAGCCAGCGCGCTGCCTCGGCCGGAGAGCAGGCTTTCGGTATATTCCAGCAGGGGCGGAGCCACCTGTTCATACCCGTTGGCTTCAAAAGCGGTAAGCAATGCGTGCAGGCATTGGGTTTCCTGCCGCGCCGAGGGCGGCAGAAGGTCATAACAGCCGGTGGGAAGAAGCGTTTTATCCATACGAGCGTTGTTGCCGAAAACCAGTCCTGGCGCAAGTGGTTTGGCTAGGCAAACGAGGCAATCTATAGTAAAAAGAAGCGATGGCGCTCGTTGATATCATTGGCACGTTTGCCGCTTCTCTTACCACGTTCGCGTATGTACCGCAGGCGGTTAAAGTGCTGCGGGAGCGCAAAACTCACGCCATTTCGCTGGGGATGTATATCGTGATGTCCACCGGCATTGCGGCGTGGATCGTCTTCGGGGCTATAATGGGCAGCTGGCCGCTGGTGATCGGCAACGGGGTGACGCTCGTCCTCACCCTTACCATTTTATGGACTAAGCTGCGATATCGCTGATCTGCTGGGCGTGCAGGTCGCGCAGCCGCCGGTAGTATCTGACGGCGTAGAGGATGGAGGCGAAATAAGCCAGGCTTGCCGCCGACAGCGTCCACCACGGCTCGATGATGAACAATACCAGAAGAAACGCGCCGCCAATGGTGAAAGGCAGGATGAATTCCTGACGAATGTGCACATGCTTGGCGGCAAGGGTGGGCACGCGGCTGGCCATCAGCACCGCCACGCCGAGCGCGTAAATCAGGCTGACGGCGGGGGGCAGGGTGAATTCCTGATCGAACTGCATGGAGATGATCAACGGCAGCAGGCACAGGATGCCACCGGCGGGCGCCGGCACGCCGGTGAAGAATTTCTTCTGCCACGGCGCCTGGTTTTCGGTGAGGATGCCGGTGTTGAAGCGCGCCAGGCGCAGCGCGCAGCACACCGCGAAAAACAACACCACCGCCCAGCCCAGGCCCTTGATTTCGCGCAGCTGCCACAGGTAAAGCACAATCGGCGGCGCCACGCCGAAGCACACGAAATCCGATAGCGAATCCAGCTGCGCGCCGAAGATGCTGGTGGCGCCCAGCATGCGCGCGACGCGCCCGTCCATGCCGTCGATAATGGCGGCGGCGATGATGAAGCCGACGGCGATTTCCCAGCGCCCGCCCAGTGCGAAGCGCATGGCGGAGAGCCCGCAGCACAGGCCGCCGATGGTAATCATGTTGGGAAACAGGCGGGAGAGGGGCTGCTCCCGCAATGTACGGCGCTGCTTTGGATGTACCGCCATGATCCCTCTCTTCGCGTTAATGCTTGATGCCGACCCGGGCCGCTTCGTCGCTGTGCAGATCGGCGATCACGGTTTCACCGGCAATGGCGCGCTGCCCTTCGATCACCAGTGGAATGACGTCCAGCGGCAGATACACGTCTACCCGCGAGCCGAAGCGGATCATGCCGAAGCGCTCACCGGTTTTTACGCTCTGCTGCTCCTTCAGGTCGCATAGAATGCGCCGCGCCACCAGCCCCGCAATCTGCACCACGCCGATCGCCTTGCCGTCCGGCAGGGTGATGCGGATCAGCTGGCGCTCGTTGTCCTCGCTGGCCTTGTCCATGGCGGCGTTCACGAATTTTCCTGGCACGTAATGCAGCCGGGTGACCGCGCCCTCGTGGGGGATGCGGTTCACGTGCACATCGAACACGTTGAGAAAAATGCTGACGCGCGCTCGCTCGTCGCTGCCCAGCTGCAATTCCGCCGGCGGCACCACCCGCACGATGCGCTGCACCACCCCGTCGGCGGGGCTCACCACCAGCCCTTCGCGAATGGGAGTGACGCGGTCGGGATCGCGGAAGAAATATGCGCACCAGCCGGTGGCCGCCAGGCCGATCCAGAAAAACGGCTGCCACGCCTGCGCGATCAGCAGCGTCACGATGGCGAAAGCGGCGATGAAAGGCCAGCCCGCGCGGTTGATAGGCGTCAGTACGCCTTTGAAGGTGTCCATCAGGTGATTGTCGGCGGCCATAGCGAAATCCTTGTGCCATCCTTCAGGCAATGGAGTGAAAAAACCATATGGATGTCGTCCATATCAGCTTTCGCCCATGCGACCAAGTAAAAACGAAATAGGTTAAGCGATTGCGGCGTGCACGGCGTCCCGGTTCAATTCCGCCGGTAATTTGAATTTCACGCTCTCCGTAGCGCCCTTCATGGCTTCCACCGCCGCCGCGGGATAAAGCTTCCGGATGGCGGCAACCACTCCCTGCACCAGATGCTCCGGCGCCGACGCGCCTGCCGTGATTCCCACCGTCGCTTTCCCCTCCAGCCACGCGGGCTGGATGGAAGCGGCATCCGGAATCAGATGCGACGGCACGCCCATCTCTTCGCCCAGATCGCGCAGGCGATTGGAATTGGAACTGTTGGCCGCGCCGATCACCAGCAGCAGCTCCACCTTGCGCGCCAGCTCGCGCACGGCGTTCTGGCGGTTTTGCGTGGCATAGCAGATGTCGCTGGAAGACGGCCCGGCGATGGCGGGAAAGCGGGCGGTGAGCGCGGCGATGACGGCGCGCGTGTCATCCACCGAGAGCGTGGTTTGCGTCACGTAGGCAAGTTTATCAGGATTCGTCACTTCCAGCCGCGCCACGTCCTGCGGGCTGCTCACCAGGTGCACGCGCGTTTTTACGCGGCCGCTGGTGCCTTCCACCTCCGGGTGCCCGGCATGCCCGATCAGGATGATCTCCCGGCCCTCGGCCTCATATCGCTGGGCTTCCTTGTGCACTTTAGTCACTAGCGGGCAGGTAGCGTCAATCACCGGTAGTGAGCGCAGGCGCGCGCTGTTCTCCACCGCCTCGGAAATGCCGTGCGCGCTGAAAATGAGCATGGCGCCGTCCGGCACGGCGTCCACCTCGTCGACGAAGATGACGCCCTTGGCCCGCAGATCATCCACCACCCATCGATTATGCACGATCTCGTGGCGCACATAAATGGGCGCGCCGTAGCGCGCCAGCGCGCGCTCGACGATCTCGATGGCGCGGTCCACGCCGGCGCAGAAGCCGCGCGGCTGGGCAAGAAGAATGGTGTGCATGGCTTAAGTTATCGTGAAATAGAGGAAACTAACCAATGGACATACGGCTGTCAACCGCCGTATCCCTCCGATTGCATCTCCACCAGGCGGGAAACGGTGCGGCGGAACTCGAAGCTGCCGTCGCCTTCGGGGTAAAGCCGTTCGGGCGGCTCGGCCGCGGTGCAGATCAGGCGCGCGCGCCGCTCGTAAAGCGCGTCGATCAGCGTGGTGAAGCGCTGCGCCTCGTTGCGCTTTTCCGGGCTCAGCTCCGGAATGCCGGTAACGACCAGCGTGGAAAAGCGCTCGGCGATGGCGAGGTAATCCGCCGGGCCGAGGGCGAGGCCGCATAGCCCGTGGAACGAGGCTACCGCCGCGCCGCCATAGGCCTTGAGCGTCAGCACGCGCCCGTGCACGGGAAGGTTGACGGTTTCCGGCAGCGCTCCCGCCGCCAGCTCCGCCACCGTTTCGGCGACGAAGCGGTCGGCCTCCTCTCCCAACGGGTAAAAATAGGTGCGCCGCGCCGCCCTTTCCTGCACGGTGCGGTAATCGGTAGCGCCCTGCAGCGCCAGCACCTCCATGCGGCTTTCCAGCAACGCGATGAAACGGGCGAAACGCTCTGGCTGCACCTTCCCCTGGTAAATATCTTTCGGCGGCCGGTTGGAAGTGGCGACAATCACGATGCCGGCGTCGAACAATCCGGAGAACAGGCGGAAGAGCAAGGTGGCGTCGGCAATATCGGTTGCCTGAAGTTCATCAAAGCATAGCACATCCAGATTCTGCGCCAATGACGTGGCAAGCAGCGCCACCGGGTCGCCGCTTTTATCCTGGCGGGTGCGGTGAATGCTGGCGTGCACTTCCTGCATGAACGCATGGAAATGCACGCGCCGCTTGCGCTCCACCGGGGCGCTGGCAAAAAACATATCCATCAGCAGCGATTTTCCCCGCCCCACATCGCCCCAGATGTAAAGCCCGCGCGCGGGCGCGGCGGCTTTTCCCTTGCGGCGCTTCCTGGCCGCGGCAAGCACGTCATGCAGGTGCTGGAGGCGCGCCGCCACATGGCGCTGCGCCTCGTCCGTCTGAATTTCTCCGCCGGCAACCAGGGCTTCATACGCGGCCTGCGGCGCTAACGCCGCGTCTTGCATTGCGTGGGAGGGAGGCGTAAACACCATTGCCGGGCATCTAATCAAAGGAACTTTGCTGGTGCAATTGATAATCGCGCGAACCATGCCGGAGTTGCAGCAGGCGCTGAAGGATTTGCGGCGCGGTGGCGCGCGCGTCGCGCTGGTGCCCACCATGGGCGCACTGCACGAAGGGCATATGGAGCTCGTCCGCGCCGCGCGGCGGCACGCGGAGAAAGTGGCGGTGTATATCTTCGTCAATCCTATGCAGTTTGCGCCGCATGAGGATTTGGCGCGCTACCCGCGCCCCTTTGCGGAAGACGTCCGCAGGCTGGAGGCGGAAGGGGTGGATTTGCTGTATGCGCCCGCCGCGGAAGCGGTTTACCCGCCGGGATTCGCCACGGTGGTTTCCGTCAAGGGCGTCAGCGAGGGTATGGAAGGTGCATTCCGCCCCCATTTTTTCGACGGGGTGGCCACGGTGCTTGCCAAGATGTTCATCCGTATGATGCCGGAGGTGGCGGTGTTCGGTGAAAAAGATTACCAGCAACTGGCGGTGGTGCGGCGCATGGCGGCGGATCTCGATCTCCCCGTGGAAATCGTCGGCGTGCCGACGCGGCGGGAAGAGGGGGGAACGGCCATGTCTTCCCGCAATGCGTATCTCACGGAGCAGGAGCGGCGCCTCGCGCCCCGCTTGTATCATGTGCTATGTGAAACGGCGGAGGCGCTTCGCCGCGGCGGCGACGTTGCCGCCACGCTGTCCGGGGCGCGGGAGCGGCTGATTGCGGAGGGCTTCGCCAAGGTGGATTACCTGGAGCTGCGCGATGCGGCCAGCCTTGAGCCGCTTGCGGCGCCGGATCGCGAAGGGCGCTTGCTTGTGGCGGTATGGCTTGGTACAACACGGCTGATCGACAACATTCCGCTGCCTCTTTCCAGTGCGGATTAAGCAACATATATGACGCGCGACGAGATCCTTCAGGAATTCAGCAATGCCGGGGCCATGCTCTCCGGGCATTTCATCCTGTCTTCCGGGCTGCACAGCACCACGTATCTGCAATGCGCCCGCGTGCTGATGGATGCCAGGCGCGGCGAACGGCTGTGCCGGGCGCTGGCGGAAAAGATTCGCAGCGAGATGCCGGAGGCGGTCAAGGTCGATCAGGTGGTTTCTCCCGCCATGGGCGGCGTGGTGGTGGGATATGAGATGGGGCGTCAGCTCGGCGTGCCCGCCATTTTCTGCGAGCGGATCGACAGTACGTTCGCCCTGCGGCGCGGGTTCACCATTGAGTCCGGCCAGCGCGTGCTGATTGTGGAAGACGTGGTGACGACCGGCAAATCCTCCTTTGAAACACTGGAATGCATCCGCCAGCACGGGGCGGACGCGGTGGCCATCGCCAGTTTGATTGACCGGCGCGGCAGCCAGGAAGCGGAGCTGGCGCTGCCGCTGATTTCCCTATTAAAACTTGACATTCCCACCTATGCGCTTGACGCGCTGCCGGCTGCATTGCAGGATATCCCGCCTGTTAAACCGGGCAGCCGCTGGCTTAAGGGATGATCGGCATACGCAAACACTAACCGAAGGAGAGCGCCCATGAGCGACGACCAGATAGAGCAACCGTTGGAGCGTATTGTCAGTGCATTGAAACGGGCCGGCGGAGGCATTGCCGAAGCGTGGAAAATGAAGATTCTTTTTCGCGTCGAGTTAATCGCGGCCCTCATTCTCGTGCCTTATGTATTGACGCTGCATCGACCGCCGGCGTTCAAGGCGGTGCTGATAGGGGTGCTGTTTCCCGTGCTGGTGGCAGAGCTTTTTTCCGTGGCCATCGGGCGCATTACCGGGGTGGATCGGCATCCCGCCCTGGAAGCCGCGCGGAAAGCGGCCAGCGCCGCAGTGCTGCTGACGGCGATTAATGCCTTCGTGGTATGGAAGCTGGCATTGAATTTCTTTTAGATTCGCCCGGAGCGCTTTCGCGCAGCGACCGGCGGTTATTTTCCTGGCGCCACGATCATCACCAGGTGGCTGCCTTCCATGCGCGGGGCGAGTTCCATCTTGCACTTGCCCGCCAATGAATCCTGCACGCGCTGAATCACGCTCATGCCGATCTCCTGGTGCGACATTTCGCGGCCGCGGAATTTCAGCGTGAATTTCACCTTATCGCCTTCCTGCAGGAAATTCGTCGCGTTGCGCAGCTTGATCTCCAGATCGTGCTTGTCAATGGTGGGGCGCAGCTTGATTTCCTTCACCGCCACCACTTTTTGTTTTTTGCGCGCATCATGCGCTTTCTTCTGCGCTTCGTAACGGTATTTGCCGTAATCCATCACCTTGCAGACGGGCGGCTCGGCGGTGGGAACGATCTCCACCAGGTCCAGCCCCGCCAGTTGCGCCTTGCGTAGTGCTTCGGTGATGGGAACAATGCCCGCCATTTCGCCGTTGGCATCAATAAGCCGAATACGTGGCGCGGTGATCTGTTGATTGACGCGCGTATCGTCGCCTTTGCTTCGCGGCGACATCATAAGCTAGAATTCTTCATGCAGTTGGTAAGCCTCCTCAGAAAACAAGGGATTCCTTATAATGCACCAGAAGTATTAATGGAAGCTGAATTTGCGAAAGCTCCCATCACTATTCACCGGGCATTCTGCCAGAAGAAAATCAATGAAAACAATGAAAAGCTCCAAGCAAGCAACGGCCCCAGCCGGCTGAGCAGATAGGTGTCACGCGCCTTGAAAAAATCGATGCTCCGGCCGAAAAACACCACGAGGCATGGCAGCATGGGATAAACATATCGCGCGTCCTGTGCGGTGAATGTCATCCGCCACAGCACATAACCGATTTGAACCATGAGCGGCGCGGCCACCCCGGCGGCAAAGGGCAACATACCTCTCCATTCCTGTCTCTTGGCGGCCGGCCACGGCAAAAAGGCATAAAGGGCGATGGCAAGCGCCAGCATGTCCAAAGTCAACCCGAAAAACGGTTGCGGCCATTGATATTCGCCGAAGAGCGAGGTTTTCAGCAGAAAATCCCAGAATCCGCCGCGCGCAGACCAGTCGTTGAACGGATGCGCGATAAAATCATTATAGCTGAAGAATAAAAAATAGCCGGGAGGCAGGGGATTTTGCAATCTTGGTCCTCCCCCGCCTCCGTCCACGGATAAGAACTGTATTCTGCCCCATAAGACCCACACGCACGCCGCCAGGGCTATCCCCACGATTGCCCAGCGCCACGACAGTAAATTGCGAAGGCTGAAACGGCGGCGCAACCAGGCGGTGGTAATCAGCGCAGCCAGGATCATGAAAAGGATGATGGCGTTGGTGCGAATGGTGAGCGCTACCCCGGCAAGTAATACCGCCATCATCAGCTGCCGCTCTTTGCCTTCCTGATACCAGCAAACGGCATAATAGAAACAGGCGGCATAAGCCGCGAAAAAGCACGGCTCGTTGCTGATCTTGCTGGCCAGGTGCATTCCGCCCGGCCAGAACAGCAACAGTGCGGCGCAGGCATATTGAGATGCTCCCGTAATGCCGGAGCGGCGCAGCGTAAGCAGGCCGAACGCATTGAACGAGAGATAGCACGTCCAGGAAAGAAAACGCAGCGCCGTCATCACGGAAATGGTGCGCAGCGTTTTAGCAACCCACACCGCCGCGCCGGCCAGATAATAATACGTGGGCGCCTGATGGGATTGATACCCCTTATACTGATAAGGATGCAGCCAGTGACCGCTGATGAAACTGGCGTAGTCGACATGCCCGCTGATATCGTTGGTATAGGCGTTCTCGCTGCTGATGGAGAGGTAATGCAGGCTGGCAATGCTTGAGATGACGAAAAGAACCAGGCAGAAGTCATCGGCTCCTTGCGTGCGCAAGAACCGCGAAGCGGTCAGAAGCACGGCGCTCACCATGCTAAACTCGCCGATGAAATAGATAAGGTTATCGCCGTGAAGCAAAGGGAGAGGCGAAGATGCGATAAGCCGCCCGGCATGGAGCAGGGTGAGTCCGCCTATGAACAAGAAAGCGTCGCGCCAGGGCGGGGCTAGATCCATCATCCGCTGACGCGCTGCCGCGAGAGAGAGATGGCGCATGTTTGTTTATGCGGGGGGCTTGGCTTCCGCTCCGAGACCGGCCACCGCCTGCGTCAGGGAAAGGGTTTCCTGTGCGTCGCTGCCCAGGCGGCGGACAGACACGCTGGATGTTTCCATTTCTTTTTTTCCCACCACTAAGATCACCGGTATTTTGCGCAGGCTCAACTCGCGTATCTTGTAATTGATCTTATTCGAAGAGGTATCGGCCGCGGCGCGAAGGCCCGCTGCTTCCAAAGCGGCTTTCACCTGCAGCGCATACGCATCCGCTTCATTGGTGATGGTGGCCACCGCAATCTGCACCGGCGAAAGCCAGAGCGGAAATTTTCCGGCGTGCTGTTCAATCAGGATGCCGATAAAACGCTCAAAGGCGCCAAGAATCGCGCGATGGAGCATGACCGGGCGCTGCTTGCCGCCGTCGGGAGCGATGTAATTGGCATCTAGCCGTTCGGGCAGCACGAAATCCACCTGCAGCGTGCCGCATTGCCAATCGCGGCCGATGGCGTCGCGCAGCGTGAACTCCAATTTCGGCCCGTAGAATGCGCCTTCGCCGGGGTTGAGTGTCCATTCCAGCTTGGCGGCTTCCACGGCGGTCTTCAGCGCCGATTCCGCCCTGTCCCAAATGGCGTCCTCTCCGGCGCGCTTTTCGGGGCGGTCGGAAAATTTCACTTTCACGTCGGTGAAGCCGAGTGCGGCATACACTTCTTTCAACAGGTCGCAGAAACGCACCGTCTCGGCGGTGATCTGGTCTTCCGTGCAGAAAATATGCGCGTCGTCCTGGGTGAATCCGCGCACGCGCATGATGCCGTGCAGCGAGCCGGAGGATTCATTGCGGTGGCATGCCCCGAATTCCGCCATGCGCAACGGGAGGTCGCGATAGCTTTTGGTGCCCTGCTTGAAAATCTGGATATGGCAGGGACAGTTCATCGGCTTCACGCATAATGTTCGGTCGTCTCCCGCTTCGCTGACGAAAATATTCTCGCGGAATTTTTCCCAGTGGCCCGAAGCCTCCCATAGCGAGCGGTCGACCAGTATCGGCGTTCTCACTTCTATATAGCCGTTCTTCTCAAGCTTGCCGCGAATGAAGCTTTCCAGCGTGCGGTAGAGCGTCCAGCCATTGGCGTGCCAGAAAATCATGCCGGGCGAATGTTCCTCGATGTGAAACAGCTCCAGCTCACGGCCCAGCTTCCGGTGATCCCGCCTTTCGGCCTCCTCCAGCATCGTGAGATACGCTTTCAGATCCTTTTCATTGGCCCAGGCCGTGCCGTAGATGCGCTGGAGCATGGCGTTTTTCGCATCGCCGCGCCAATAAGCGCCCGCCACCTTCAGCAGCTTGAACGCCGTGCCGAGCTTGCCGGTGGAGGGCGCGTGCGGCCCGCGGCAGAGATCGAGGAATTCTCCCTGGCGATAAAGTGTGATATCTTCATTGGCGGGAATGCCGGCGATGATCTCCGCCTTATATTCTTCCCCGATGGTGCGGAAAAACGCCACCGCATCATCCCGCTTCCATACCTCGCGCGCGATCTTTTCATTGCGCGCCACGATCTCGCGCATGCGGGTTTCAATAATTTCCAAATCGGCGGGGGTGAATGGCTCGCTGCGCGCGAAATCATAATAGAAGCCGTGCTCAATGGCGGGTCCGATTGTCACCTGCGTATCGGGAAACAGTTCCTTCACGGCCTCGGCCATGACATGCGCGCAGTCATGGCGCAATAGCTCCAGCCCCTCGGCATCCCTTCCGGTGATGATGCGCACGCGCGCCGGTTGATGGATCGGGCGGTCAAGATCCCACAGGCTGCCGTTCACCTCAATGGCGAGTGCCGCCTTGCTTAAGCCCGCCCCGATCGAATGCGCGATTTCGGCGCCGGTGACGGGGCCGGGGTAATCGCGCGCAGTGCCGTCGGGTAGGGTGATGGTGGGCATAAGGCGCGAAAGCCTAACCTTCCGCGTGCTTTAACGCAACTGGGTTTCCATCTCCAGATGCGTCTACTTTCATGCCTGTGGCTCCTCGGCCATTTCTCTCAGTAATTTTTATGCAAAGCGCAGTTTTGCTGTTTACAACGATGCTTTTCCATGCATGATTGCCGTGATGTCTGCAAGGACATGCAGGGCAGGCGCGGCGTTTTTGCCGTTACGGCCTGGATTGAAAAAAGTCTCTAACACCAATTATCGCAAAGGGAGTCTTATCATGAATAAAAACGAACTGATCGCCGAAGTGGCGGATGCAGCGGATCTGACCAAAGCCAAGGCGGCGGAGGCCATTGATGCATTGATCGACATCATCGCCCGCGCCATGTCCAAGGGCGACGAAGTGCGCCTGGTGGGTTTCGGCACGTTTACCACCGTGCAGCGCAAAGCCACTGAAGGCCGCAACCCGCGCACGGGCGCCGTCATTAAAATTCCGGCTTCCAACAAGCCGAAGTTCAAGGCGGGCAAGCAATTGTCCGACATCGTGAATAAAAGCTCCAAGCGCAAGGCCGCCTAACCAAGGCACACTGCGCTGACCGGCACGCCGGAAACGGTGTGCCGGTTTTTTATTGCGGGTTGGGCGTCTGCCATTGTCATCGGTTGTTAACAACCGGGCGATAAAGGATTAGACTGCCAACTCCGGGCGATTAGCTCAGCTGGTAGAGCATCTCGTTTACA
>JAFATP010000269.1 GCA_019243895.1 Alphaproteobacteria bacterium | reverse complement strand
TCCTTGATGCGGCCCTCGATGAATCCCTGCCGCTCGCGCGCGGCGGCATATTCGGCATTTTCCGAAAGATCGCCGTGCGCGCGCGCCTCCGCGATGGCCTGGATCACGGCGGGGCGCTCCACGCCCTTAAGCTGTTTAAGCTCGGATTCCATGCGCAAGAATCCCGCAGCGGTGATGGCGACTTTTTCCATGACGAGGCTGAAAAATGATAATGCCGATGCTCAATTCAAAAATGAAAAGCGAAATCGCAGCCGTACGCAAGGCACATGCTTAGATGACGCGGGAGCCACCTATAATGGAAAAGCGCAGGAAATGCAAATATCTTACGCCAGGAGCCGCCCGGCCACCGCTTCATGCGGCGGAAGCTTGCCGATGGGCCCCAGCGCGGCGAGGGTCGGCATGCCCTCCAGGAGAAGCGCGCCGACCCGGCGCATGTCGTCATGCGTCACCGCCTCGATATTGGCGATGATCTCCTTGAGCGGCTTATAGCGCTCGAACACCAAAAGGTGCCTGCCGATCCACCCGGCGACGCGGCCGGGATTTTCGCGGGCCATCAGCAGCTCCGCCTTCTGCTGGTTGCGCACGCGCGAAAGCTCCGCTTCCGTCACGCCGCCCGCCATACGCTTTATCTCATCGGCCAGCAGCATGGGCAGTTCCGCCGCCTCGTTCTCGCCGGTGGCGCAATAGACGTTCATCATGCCGCAATCGGCATAGGCCGCCGTCATGCTGCTGACATGATAGGCGAGGCCGCGCTTCTCGCGGATTTCCTGAAACAGCCGCGACGACATGCCGCCGCCCAGGATGCTGCTGTAAAGCTGGAGCGCGTAGTAATCGTCATCATGCGCGGAGAGGGCGGGCAGGCCGAGCAGCAGATGCAGCTGCTCCAGATCGTCTGCTTCCCGGTCATCGCCGCCCACGTATCTTCCTGGAACCACCGGCGGCCGCGGCACGCCCGGAGAAAGCGGCGCCAGGTAACGCTCCGCAAGATCCAGCAGCATCTCATGCTTCACGTTTCCGGCAGCGGAAAGCACCATGCGCGGCGCGGCGTAATGCTTTTCCATATACGTCACCAGCGCCTCGCGCGTGTGGCTCATGATGCGCTCCGGCGTGCTGAGGATGGAGCGGCCCAGCGGCTGGTCCGGGAACGCCGTGCGGTCCAGCAGGTCGAAGATCAAGTCATCCGGCGCATCGAAATGCGAGGCGATCTCCTGCAGCACCACGCCCTGCTCGCGCTTCAGCTCCTGCGGGTCGAACACCGAATGCAGCAGGATGTCGGAAAGGATATCCACCGCCAGCGGCAGGTGTTCTTTCAGCACCTTGGCGTAATACACCGTGTGCTCCAGCGATGTATACGCGTTGAACTGGCCGCCGATGGCGTCGAAGCTCTCGGCGATGTCGCGGGCGCTGCGGGTGGAAGTGCCCTTAAACGCCATATGCTCCAGCAGGTGGGAGAGCCCGCCTTCGGCCTCTTCCTCATGCCGCGCGCCGACATCCACCGACATGGCGATGGCGATGCTTTCCATCCCCGGCAAATGCTCGGACGCCACGCGAAGGCCGTTTTGCAGAGTTGATAACTGATAGGTCATACGATGAATAATAAATGAAATAGACGAATAGAGAGTAAATAAGAAGCCTATGCGTTATTCCGCCTAAACGCCGACGTCAAGCGTCAGCATGCGATGACTTCACCGCTGCGCTTTATTTAACAAAAACTTAACAAAACCTTCGCGTGCAGCAATCGGAACAACGGAGGCTGTTTCATCTCCCGATGCATCCGAAGCCACCGAGCGGGCCGGCTTCCCATGTTTAAAACCTACGCTGGGCGAGACAAATGCCTTCCGCATTTCTCATGCATAATGAGTTTAAGTTTGCGCGATATACGCCTTGATTATCTCCGCATTATTCTCCACCACCTCATACCGCTCTTTCTTCTCGAACAAATCCCGCATATGCGGCGGCAGGGCGGGGCGGACACCGGTGGCGCGCTCCACCGCTTCCGGGAATTTGGCGGGGTGGGCGGTGGCCAGGGTGATCATGGGGATCCCGGGCTCGGCATGGGCGAACGCCGCGGCCAGGCCGACGGCGGTATGCGGATCGGCCAGATAGCCTGTTTGCGCATACACTTCGGCGATGGTGGAGAGGGTTTGCGCGTCGTCCACCGCCTGCGCCGAAAACTCCTGACGCAGGGTTTGCAGCGCGTCGGGCTCCAGCGCCAGACGCTTTTCGGCGCGGAAACGCTGCATGGCGGCGGCAAGCCCCTTGCCGTTGCGCCCGTGCAGGTCGAACAGCAGCCGCTCGAAATTACTGGAAATCTGAATGTCCATGCTGGGGCTTAAGGACGGCGACACGCTCTCCATGGCATAAGCGCCGGTGTTCAGGCAGCGCGTGAGAATGTCGTTGCGGTTGGTGGCGATGACCAGCCGCTCCACGGGCAGCCCCAGGCGCTTGGCGATGTAGCCCGCATAAATATCCCCGAAATTGCCGGTGGGCACGGAAAAGCTGACGCGGCGATGCGGCGCTCCCAGCGCGCAGGCGGCATAAAAATAATAGACTACTTGCGCGCAGATGCGCGCCCAGTTGATGGAGTTCACCGCCACCAGCCGCTCGGATTCGCGGAAGGCGGCGTCGCCGAACAGCGTTTTCACGATGTCCTGACAATCATCGAACGTGCCTTGCACCGCCAGGTTATGCACGTTGGCGTCCGCCACCGTGGTCATCTGCCGCCGCTGGACCTCCGAAACGCGCCCGTGCGGGTGGAGAATGAACAGCCGCAACGCATCGCGTCCGGCGCAAGCGGCGATCGCCGCCGAGCCGGTATCGCCCGAGGTGGCGCCGATGACGGTGGCGCGCTCGCCGCGCTGCCGCAGGATGTGATCCAGCAGCCTGCCCAGGAATTGCAGCGCGAAATCCTTGAACGCCAGGGTGGCGCCGTGAAAGAGTTCCAGAATGAATTGATGATGGCCGACCTGCACCAGCGGCGCGATGGCGGTATGGCGGAACGAGGCGTAAGTTTCCTCCAGCATTTGCCGCAGCTGCGCCTCGCTCAGCTCGCCCCCGACGAAAGGCGCCAGAATGCGCTGTGCCAGCGTCACGTAATCCAGCGTGCCGAACTCAGCGATTTCCGATGCGGAGAAGCGCGGCAGCGTTTCCGGCACGTACAGCCCGCCGTCCGGCGCGAGCCCTGTCAGCACCACATCGAAAAAACCAAGCGGAGGAGAGGCGCCCCGGGTGGAGATGTAACGGATCATCAGAAGCTTAACATTTGATTGAAGTTTCGCATTCGCCTATAACAGCAATATCATAGCATAGAATAAAATCTTATATGAGCATATGGGGATAGGAACAACCTTATTAACGGATGGAATATTCAGAGCACTCAAGGGCACCGGTTTTCCGCCGGCGGATTGGGGGAAATGGTTCGGTGAGAACAAGGGCATGCTTTTCTGCGCAACCAGCCTTGCAATACTCGGCGCTTTAGTCAGCAATAATTTCCTTGTCCTCTCGATGGGAATAGCGCTTGGCGGACTTACCGGTGCGGCGCTGGACGGGCGTTTTGGCTCTGTTTTCGCTAAAGCGCCCGCCGCCGCTCCGCACATACCCGCAGCGGGCAAACGGCAGGTGCGTGCCGATGGCAGCGTAGGAGATTCGCGTTGCCGCGAATGCAGCGAAAACACGCCTCGCAAAGAGCTTACGAAAGTTATGGAGGAAACGGGAGGCAGGCATAAAACCCTTGCATCGGGGCAAAGTGCGCACCGCCTGGACTTTATACAAAGCTCTATTACCCATGCATTATCAGGATCAGCGCCGCTCACTCCTCCCTTGCCCCAGGGGTCAGCGATGAACCCTAAGGTTTAGCTCATCCTGCTCTTTCTTTCCGCTGATAAGCCCAATACATGCCCACCGCGACAATCGCCAGCGAGAACCACATGATGGCATAACCCAGATGGTCATTACGCGGGCGCGGGCGGTCGCCGGTGTCCAATACCATCGGCGCCAGGGACGCGTGCAGCGCCCGGCCCATCGCGCCGAGGTCTTCCGTGAACCATAAATTGCCATCCACGTGATTGGGGGGAGAGAACAGGCGCTTAGACTTCGGCTGGCGCAGATAGCCGCGCACGGTGACAATTCCCTGCGGAGGCGCGAGATTGGAATTGGCGGCGGCCTGCCAGCCGCGATTGACCAGAATCACCTGGTCGCTATCTTCCAGGCGGAACGGCGCGTAAAGCACCCAGCCGTCGGCGCGGTGGCCGACATAGCGCAGCGAGGTGTTGCCGATGAACTCTCCCGTCAGCACCGCGCCGCGGTATTCCGCCGCCGCCCAGTCTTGCGCGGTTTCCGGCAGGCTGCCCAAGGCGGGCAGGCTTTCCGCCGTTTCCATGCGGGAAACCAGCTGCTGTTTCCAGCGCAGCCGCTCCACCTGCCACGCGCCAAGCCCGGTGAACAGCGCCACGGCGGCAATGACGAACAGGAGCGGCACCCATGCGGGCCTGCGTAAACCCTGCTGCATAAGAAATCCTCCAAAGAGGTGTTGCAAGACGTGAACTAAAGATTATATCCTAAGTCGCGTCAATGACGATCCATCATACGTGTAACAAGGCTAAGGAGAAAGCATTATGAGCGTTCTGGTAGGCAAACCGGCCCCCGATTTCACCGCCAAGGCGGTGATGCCGGACAATTCCATCGAGGAACAATTCAACCTGCATAAGTTCATTAAGGGCAAGTTCGGCCTGCTGTTTTTCTGGCCGCTGGATTTCACGTTCGTCTGCCCTTCGGAGATCATTGCTTTTAATAATCGCCTGAAGGAGTTCAAGCTGCGGAAAACCGAGGTGATCGGCGTCTCCGTGGACTCGCATTTCACACATCTGGCGTGGAAAAGCACGCCGGTGGAGAAGGGCGGCATCGGCAATGTG
>JAFATP010000241.1 GCA_019243895.1 Alphaproteobacteria bacterium | reverse complement strand
TGAGCAGCATATTGGCGCGCTGAACGCCATGCTGGAGCAGCGGGGAGGGGGCAAGCGCCGACCCGCCCCGGCGGCACGGCAGCATCACTGGGTGCCGGCGGCGGCTTCGCTGTTCACGGCGGTGGAGCTGCGGCAGGAAAACGCCATCTTCGCCATCGGCGAGCGCTGCAACGCCAACGGCTCCAGGAAATTCCGCGAGGCGCAGGAGCGGGAGGATTGGGATGTATGCGTGGATATGGGCAAGGAGCAGGTGGGCGAAGGCAGCCACGCGCTGGACATCTGCACCGCTTTCGTCGGGCGCGACGAGAAGCGCGATATGACGGAAATGGTGTCGCGCCTGCGCGGCACGGTCACGGCGCCGCTGGTGATCGATTCCACCGAGCTCCCGGTGCTGGCGGAGGCGCTGAAGCTTTACGGCGGCAAGGCCATTCTCAACTCCATCAATTTCGAGGATGGCGAGGAGCCGGCGCATGCGCGCATGAAGCTCGCGAAGAAATTCGGCGCGTGCGTGGTAGCGCTCACCATCGACGAGGAAGGCATGGCCAAAGACGTGGAACGGAAGCTCGGCATCGCCCACCGGCTGTATCGCTTCGCCTGCGACCGCTACGGCCTGCCGCCTTCCGACCTGCTGATCGACCCCCTCACCTTCACCATCTGCACCGGCAATGAGGATGACCGCAAGCTTGGCCTGTGGACGCTGGAGGCCATTGCCCGCATCCGCCGGGAATTGCCCGAGGTGCAGATCGTGCTGGGGCTTTCCAATATCTCCTTCGGGCTGAATCCGCCCGCCCGCCACGTGCTGAATTCAGTCTATCTGGACGAGGCGGTGAAGCGGGGCATGACCGGCGCCATCATCCATGTCAGCAAAATCGCGCCGCTGCATAAAATCCCGCCGCATGAGGTAGAAGCCGCGCTGGATCTCATTTATGACCGACGCTTGCCGCAGGCGGCATAATATGCACTTGTATTAAATTGAATTCATTTCCCCGTCACCCTGCTGTAAACGGGAAAAGGTAAAATGGCGTCATCAGGCATAGGCCTGATAGTTAACCCCAGAATAAAGGATATGATATGAATAAACGCATTTTTCTCTCGCTTGCAGGCGCAACGCTGCTCGGCGGTTTTGGCGCATCCGCCGCACTGGCGCAAGCCGTGGTTCCGGATCACCCCCGCGTCAATGAAGTGAACCAGCGCATTGATAACCAGCAGGATCGCATCCAACAGGGCGTGAACAACGGGACGATCAATGCCCAGCAGGAACTGCGCGACGAAAAATCGCTCACTAACAAGGAGCAGCGCTTAAGCGCCGACGAGGCCGCGCATGGCGGTCATATCACCAAGGCCGAGCAGCGCCGGCTGAATCGCGGGCTGAATAGAAACAGCAGGCGCATTCACCGCCAGAAAACCACCACTTCCGGTACTTCGGGCGGTTCCACTACGCCCACCCCCGCCGCGCCCACCAATCCGTAAGTCACGGTCTGAGAAAAACCCGCCGCATCACTGCGGCGGGTTTTTTTATTCCCGGACGCGCTCGTAAAGGCGCAGCTGTTCGTTTTTCTCGTCCAGCAAGCGCGAGCCCTTCCATATCAACCGCCATCGCGGATCGAAAACCTCCGGCGTGTCGCGATAGGTTTTAGCGAAAATCAACGGGCATGCATGGCCGCTAAAATCCTGCTCCGGCGCAAGCCGGCCGAGGAAATATTGAAACATCGGAGCAACCGATTCGTCAAGATTATACGCAGCAATGCAGCCTTTCGCATCCGCCGATGCATTGGCCGCCTGCATCATGTCGGTGAATACCAGGCGGTACCCTTTCGTTGCATCCAGCCACGGCAGCAGCAGCGTATAGGCGCTCCCCCATGCGAGCGTAGCGCCCGCCAGCCAGATATATGCCGTATTCAGCGCGGAGGTTGTTTTCAGGCGAAACGAAGCCAGCCATCCCGCGGCAATCGCCCCTGCCAGCAGGCAGGACCATCGCTGTGACCCGGGCGGCATATAGGCCAGCGGCAGCCATTTGCCCGTCAGATGCGCCAGCCAGGCCAGGGGGTGCTCAGCGGCCGGATGCATGAGGTTCCACCATAGCAGCCACACGGCCGCGCCGATGGCGCTGCACAGCACGCGCACCGCCCAATTCCAGCCGATGAGGAATGCGCGGGGCAACAGCGGCAGACTCTGTGCTCCCAGCAGGGCGAAGGCAGGCAGCAGCGGCAGCAGATAATGCGAGCGGCCGGAGGCGGAAATCAACAGCAGCGCCGTTCCCACCGCCGCGACCGCCAGCGGCAGCGCATAAGCGCCTTCATACCGCGCCGTGCGCCATCGCTTTACCACCGTGATGCACGCTAATGGAAAGGCGGGAAAAGCAAACCAGGGGATTATGCGGAAAAAATACAGCGGCTCATTGCGCGCGCCGAGATAGGAGACGGAAAATCCTAAAAAACGCCCGACGTTATTTTCCCAGAACCATTGCATGAATAATTCCGGTGCGCGGAGATAAAGCGCCAGCGGCCACAGCAGAAAGGGCAGCAGGGCGATGGCCGCCACCCCCGCCGCCTTTGCGGTGCGGCGCGTATGCAGCGCCGGCACAACCGCCCACAGCAGCAGCGCGCTGATCCCGAACAGAGCCGGCACCAAAAATCCCTTGGCAAGCAGCGCCGCCCCCAGCCCAACGCCGGTCCACGCTCCGCCGCTGCGCCAGCGTTCCGGCGCGCAGAGCAGGATCGCCATGCCGTAAAGCGTGACCGTGGCGCCGGTGAGAAGCGCAACGTCGGTGGATAGTTCATGGGCGTAGCGAATCAAACCCAGCGAGCCCAGCAATAGCGCCACGGCCATCCACGCCAGCGCCTCGCCGTGGGTCAGGCTGGCAAATAGCAAACGGCTAAGCTTCCACATGAAGCGGGTGGTTATCAGCATATACATCACGCTGCTCAGCCGCGCCGCATCATGCAGCGGCAGCCATCCGCCGAGGAGGCGGCAAAACCATACCGCCGTCCAGTAATAGAGCGGCGGCTTCTCCATGAACGGCACGCCGGCATTGGTGGGGACCAGCCAGGTGCCGGTGGTATAGAAATGGTAAATGATGCCGAAACCGTAGGTCTCGTCACCGCGCCACGGTTCATGGCCGACAATGCCCGCCACCAGGAAAAGCACGATTATACCGAGCCATTCTCTGGGCCTGGGCACCTCTGTCTTGCGGTTGATTATGGCGTTGCGCATCGTACTCCTCTCTTTAACCACATCGATTTAAAGAGCGAAATGGATCTCTTCAATCAAAATTTTCCCTGCTAGTGCATCATCCCCATCCAGAAATATCACTGTTTTTTAAGGAGAATTCAGGTCACATAAAATTTTAATAAAAGATTTAAAAAGTTTTATTGACCAAAGGGAGATTAAAATGTATTAATAATAACCCATTCATAATTTTATGTAGTATTAACTGCTTCACGGGAGCCTTTTATGAAAAAAACCCTTCTCACGGCCGCCTCTATTCTTGCTTTCACCGGGTTCAGCGGCATAGCGCTGGCGGATGGCAACGATTCCACGATCGTGCAATACGGAACCGGCAACATCACCGGCGTAAACCAGGTGGGCAATCTGAATTACAGCAACACGCTGCAGAACGGCAATTACAACCAGTTTTATGTGGACCAGAGGGGCACTGACAATTGGCTGAGCCGCTATAACCCGAGCGGCCCGCTTGACCGCGATACCAATCCCGCGCCGCAAGTCGGCAATAATAATTATAACAGTATCACCCAGAGCGGCAATCAGAATACTGCCATTGTCGACCCCTTCGGCGACAACAACGTCCAGTATTATCGCCAATACGGCAGCAACAATTTCCAGCTGGGCGGCAATATCGGCAACAGCACGCTGGAAAACTTCAATCAGTACGGCTCCGGCAATAAATCCTTCAATTACATCGTGGGCGTAGGCGACTCCGTGACCTTCGTGCAGGTCAGTCCCGCTGATACTCCCGGCTATCAGGGCAACGTCATCGGCCAGGATATTCCGCAAGGCCAGTTCGGCAATGGCGGCGCCGGATACAAATACAACTGGAACTCCTTCGTGGATGGCAATAACGATACGGTCAGCATTGATCAGCGCGGCGCCAACCAGGCGATGTTCCAAGTGCTGGGAAGCGGCGATCAGCTCTATATCAGCCAGAATAACTGGCAGGGCAGCGGCGTCGGGCTTTACGCCACGCGCAACGTCGCCGACGTGAATCTGCAGGGCGATTCGGATTACGTCAGCGTGTCGCAGACCGGGTCCTATAACTCCGCGTCCCTGGCCATCACCGGCAGCGGCAATACGGACGGCGTTTATCAGAACGGCATCTCTAACGTTTCCAACATCACGCAGACGGGCACCAACCAGCAGGCATATACGGCGCAGTTCGGCCCGAACAATATCAGCAATATCACGCAAGCGGGACTCGGCAACTACGCCACCGTCACGCAGATTCATTAAAAGCTATTCGCCCTGGGCCCGGCATAACCTGCCGGGCCTTTTTTATATGCGGATATCCACCGTCGCGTCGCGGCGCAGCTTGCGCAGATATTTCTGCGCTTCCAAATCCAGCTTTTCCCGATACAGCCGCTGCATGGTTTCTTCCCGGTCGGCGAGCGCTGCCGGTTTCTCGGTGCGCTCGCACAGCATGAACATGCGCAGGCCTTCGCGCGTGGCATACGGCTCCGATACCTCGCCCACCTGCAGCTTGCCGATGGCATCCCGCAGGGCATCCGACATGCTCTCCAGGGTTTCGCGGCGGAAATCCACCGTGATGTTGAAATCATCCGTATCTTTTATCCCCGCTACTCCGGCGTCGGTGCAGGTGCCGGGATGGGCCGCCAGCTGACGGCCGATATCCAGCAGCAGGTTCACATCCTTTTTACCGGCATCGCTTTTTAATTTCATGAGAATGTCCTTTACCACCACTTCGGTAATCTGCTGCGTATTGGCGCCGCGGGTGCGGTGGCCCAGCATCTTTGCCAGCGTATATCCCTCCGGCGTGCGCACCGGCTCAGTCACTTCGCCCGGCTTAGCGTGTTCCAGGGCCGCCTTCAGCGACGGCTCCATCTGCTCGCGCGTCACCCAGAACGGCTTCGGCTCTGCATCCGCGGTTTCGCTGCCTTTCAGCTCGCGCGCCACCGATTCGAAGGGGGCGCCTTGGTGAATCTCGTCGGCCAGCTTCTGCGCCAGCGCTTTAACCTGATCATCCCTTTCCGGGCTTTCCACCGGCAAAGACAACAAGGCGATCTGCACCTCCTCCGTGCCGCCGGCGTCGCGGGGCTTGCTGCGCTCCCGGTCAAGCTCCTCCTCGCTCACATGAATATTCGGCCGTATCGTCTTCAACACAAGCTTGGTCCAGGAAAGTTGCGCGCGCACCTGGTCAAGAAACGTCTGGCGCGGCACGCCGGAGGCGTCCAGCTTGGCCAGCAATTCTCCGGGCGCCATGCTCTGCTGAGCCTCGATGCTATGCACCGCATCGTCGATCTCCGCTTCGCTCACCTGGACACCCTCCGCCGCCGCGCGCTGCATCTGCAGGCGCTGATCGATCAATGCGCGCAGGATTTGCGGACGCAGGCGCTCGCGCACCTCCGGCGTGTCGGAAAGATGCGTTGCCAGCAACACCAGCTTTAGGCGGTTCTCCAGGTCGAGCGTGGAGATCACCTCGTCATTCACCACCGCGGCGATACCCAGATCGGGCAGCGGCTCCGCCCGCACATTCGGCACTAGCGCCAGCAACAGTACACCCAATAGCCACGCCCGCATTCCCATCCGCCAACTACGGCCCAGCCCGCCGCAAAAGTCAACCGGCAAAGCGCACCGCGGGAAGATGCGGGAGGAGAGAACAACGGGCTGCATACGGGTGGACTCCTTGGAAGTCTAATTGAGGTTCTTCAGGAATACCTGCACCTGAAAGGTGGTGGATTGCTGATAATCGCGGTCGCTGGTGAAATTACGCCCCACGGACGTTACCACCGTCATGCATTCGTTGTGATAGGTCAGCCCCCCTCCCGCCTCCACAAACGCATGGCGCAGCAGGTCGTAATACGAATTGGCATTGATAGTCCATTCCTTGGTAAGCTCATACGCCGCACCGCCGAAAAGCTGTTTATTATTGTCCAGGATGGGATCTTTGGCGATATCCAGATAATTCAGCGACAGCGTGACCGGCGAAACGTGGAATGTGCTGTTCAGTTCCGTGCGGCGCACGCTTAACGTATCCTTGTCCAGCCGGAAACGATAGGCCGCGTCGAACCATTGCCCGTAAGTAAAGCCCAGCCGGCCCACGTAATCCGAAAAATGGCTGTTGACGTCATTGGACAGCGGGAACAGCGTGTCATTATTGGCCCGATATGCCTGACCCGCCAGGGCACTGACGTTAACGTCGCGCGGCAACTGCCACTGGCTGCGCACGCCGTAAGCCGCACGCGGTCCCGTTTCCACGCGATCATACCCGGCGAAGCGGTCATCGGAGAAGAGGTTGGCATCGGTGAATTCCGGAATGAGGCTGTCCTCATTGGGAATCTTGCTGCTGTTGCCGTTGCTGGTGCTGAGGATCATATCCGCCACCGGCTCTACGATCAGCGAGGAATGGGTGAATTGCTTCATCAACGGATAGCGCCAGTCCAGCCGCGCCTCCGGCATCACCTGTGCCTCGGTGCCGGTAAACGTACTCCCATTGGGCAAGGCCAGGCTGTTGACGTTATAGCCGTCGGCGCGAAGCTTGGTGGAGAATGAAAACACATGGCCGCTGTCCGTCACATAAGGCACCGTCCAGTCTCCTGCCAAATCCAGCCGCCGGCTGTCGTCGCCCAGCTGGCGCGTCAACGACATCATGCCGCCCGTCAGCGTGAACCGGGAGTTATAAGCCATTGGCAGGCTGGCGTAATGCACCTCTCCCACCGGCAGAAGCAGCGGGCTGCGCTTGGGGTCATCCTGCGCCAGCATGCCCTGGAACGCCAGAGCCTCCACCACCGCATAAGAACGATTAGGATCGCCGCCGAAATTAAACGCTTCGCTGTAGATGCGGCTGGTCAGCAGAGAATCGTTATTAAAGCCATATACGCGCAGATAGGTATCGTCGGTGCTGCGGCGGATATTAAAGCCATATGTCACATCGGCGCCTGTATTAAAATCCCCCTGGGCGAAAAGATGACCGCGCGTGACGTCTGTCGGCAGGGTATTGCCGAACTCGTCTACTTTCTGCGTGCGCGTGATACTGCCGTCAAAATACATGCGGCCGTTATCGAAGCGCTCACGGTATTCGCCGATCAACACCGGCGACACGGCGCTGGCATACAGCGGCGTAATCGTGAGATCCTTATCCTGGGAAATGGCCCAATAAATGGGCACAGCCACCACGTTGCCCAGATTGCCGTCGCGGCGCAGTGTGGGCGTCAGCAGCCCGCTTGTATTGTCTGCGCCCGGCGTGGGGTGGGAAAAATACGGCGTGTAAAACACCGGCACGCCATAGGCTTCCATATACGCATCGCGGTAAACGATTCTTTGCTCGTCGCGGTCGATCGTAGCGCGCCCACCTTCGATCTGCCATTGCGGTGTCTTAGGCGTGCCGTCCGCGCACAGGATGGAACAGGGGGAATAGACGGCCTTCAGCAGCTTGGTCACGCTGGGGCTTTTTCGCTCCGCTTCGCGCGCAGCGAACAGCGAACCGTCGGAAAACCGGGCCTTGAACTCTTCAGCCACGCCGGTTGCCATATCATTGCTCAGTTCCACGTCCTCGGCGAAATACACATTGCCGGAAGGCTCCAGCACGGTGACATGGCCTTGGGCATAGACCGTATTATGCGCGCGGTCATACATCAGCGTATCGGCCAACAGCACAGTCTGGCCCTGCGTGACCTCCACATGGCCGGTAGCAATCGCCACCTCGTTGGTTTTGTCGTAATCCAGCTGATCGGATTGCAGCACCACCGGCTGGTGCGGGGAAACCGGCTCCTTGCTGAAACTGATGCTGGGCTGGCCATACGGGCTGGTTACCGGCCACGCGGCAACCGGCGTCAGCGCCGTCGCAAGCGCCGCCGTCAGGCTTAAGCCTGTCGATGCATAATGCTTCCTCATCCGTTTCGCCGTATTTTTTACCGGGTGTGATTGATAGTGCAGTTCGCGGCAGAAGGCTACTGTTGAAACGGCTGCCTCGGTGCAACGGCGATGATGACTGCCAATAATTGAGGATATGCAGAGTATAAGCCGCTTTACTTTGGCGCCGCGCTGGGCTTAGTAAAGCGGAAGGCGGCGCCGGGCCGCGCGCTTCAAGCGGGCGTAGTTCAATGGTAGAACATCAGCTTCCCAAGCTGAGAGCGTGGGTTCGATTCCCATCGCCCGCTCCATTATTCAGGAATTGCGAAGCGAACCCACGCCCATGCGCGCCCGGGTTGGCGGGCGGCGGGCGCGCTTAAAAAAAAGCGCCGCCTACGGCGGCAGGGTTCGATTCCCATCGCCCGCTCCATTATTCAAGATCGCGAAGCGAACCCAGTCCACCGGAAATTGACTTCACCAAGGCCTACTCGATCTCGAACAGGGCTTCCACCTCCACCGCCACGCCGAAAGGCAGCTGCGCCACCCCCACCGCCGCGCGGGCATGTTTGCCCGCCTCCCCGAAAAGCTGCAGCATCATCTCGGAAACGCCGTTGGCGACTTTGGGCTGCTCGGTGAACTCCGGCGTGGAGTGAACGAATACGCCCAGCCTCAGGCATTTGCGAACGCGGTCCAGATTACCGCCGCACGCAGTCTTTAAATGCGCCAGTACATTGAGTCCGCACAGCCGCGCGATCTCCTGCGCCTGCTCTACGCTCACCTCTCCGCCGACCTTGCCGACGCCCTGAGGCTTGCCGTCTTTCATCGGCAGCTGGCCGGAAATGATCACCTGCCGCCCGGAAATGGTATAGGGAACATACGCCGCGGCCGGCACGGCGGGCTCCGGCAGGACGATACCCATAGTCTTCAGTTTTTGTTCAACAATACTGGTCATAAGCTATTCGCTCCTTCCGCAAGGCTTCTATCTAAGAACTAATGCTTTGGGTTGCAACTGAGAAAAAAGATGCTAATGCATGTTTTGTCAAAAAAATGTAACATAACTATGGTAGGGTAATTGTATTCATGACTGCTTTCAGGCAGCAAACACCGCTGGAGATGCCGATGTTTTTTCCTTTTCCTCCTTTTTGGCAGGCTGCCGCTCCAGGCGTGAACCGCCCTGTTATACGAATTCTTCCGCTGCTGTTAAGCGTTATATTCAATCTGATGCCAATGGAGGCGTTTGCCCAGGGGCCCGTCAACAGCACCATCGGGGCAGTTTTATGCTATATCGCCGGCATGATGTACGGCAATTTCGGCCGGGCCCTGGCGTCCATCGCCATTGCCACGCTGGGCGTGCAGGCCATGCTTGGCCGTATCCGTTGGGAATCCGCCATTATCGTGGGCATCGGTATCGCAGTATTTTTCGGGGCTCCGGCTATTGTGGCGACTTTTCTAGCGGTTATCGGTACGGTAACGCTGGGCTGTTAGGAAAAAATAAACCGAATTTCCTCATTCTCGGCTCTTTTTCCATTTCTTGTCAAGAAACTGTCATAAATTTGTGCTATAAAGAAAAGCGTGGATGGTTGTGTGGGTCTTTAAGGGCCGTAAATCGCTCCTCCACTTGTCCGCACTGTTTATTTCAGTGCGCGTTTAACAACTTGTAACGTAAGGAAGTAACTATGTCTAACGTAACCAACAGCAAAGTGGAGTCCGCTCTCGCGTGGCGGCTATGCCTGGTGGTCATGCTGAGCGTGCTCGTGATCGCTCTGCCTGACATGGCATATGCCACAGACACGCCGATCGGTAATATCTTCTGCATCGTGGTGGGCTGGTTTACCGGCAACACCGGCAGGGGTATTGCCACCATCGCCATCACCATCATCGGCATCGGCGCCCTTCTGGGCAAGGTGTCCTGGGGTATGGCGCTGATCGTGGGTCTGGGCGTTGCCATCGTGTTCGGTGCCGGCGGTATCTTGACCGCCATCGGCAGCGGCGCAGGCGTGTCGTCCTCGTGCAGCACGACCGCATCCTTTTCATAAGGGGCGGAAAGCGGTGCGGCCAGGGGAATTCTCGTGGCCGCACCGTTCTTATCTTTGCGGCTGCGTGTGATTAAGCTTTTTGAAATTTTTCCGCTGTAAACCACATTAGACGTTTGTCCGACCCCTCACGATAAAGGCGCTTCCCCGTGCTTGATCGTTTTTTCCGACTCCCCGGCTCCGAAGTGGCAATGAACGAAAACCGGGATATTGCCGATGACGTCAGTGAAGACGAATTCATTCCCTATGCCTGTCATTATGACGCCCAGACCCTGCTGACTAAAAACGGCGAATTATTGCAGATTCTTCGCATCACTACCAATGCGGAAGGCCTGGATTACGAGCAGCAGAACGGTCCCACCATCCGCGATGCCTTGCGCGATGCCATCAGCGCGCACGCGTCGTCCAAGCGCCTTGCATTCTGGATTCACACCCTGCGCCGCCGCCAGCCGTTGCCGCCCGCGCCCGCGTTCAACAATGCATTCGCCACCCGTCTGCATGCGGCATGGCGACAGGCGCATCCCTGGGAATACAGCTATACCAATGAAATTTACCTTTCGGTGCTGACGGAAGGGGATGCCGTGGAGCTTTTCGACAAGAAAAGGCTCTATGATAATTTGTTTGTCGCCCGAAACCGCCGCCGCCGCGAAAGCTTTTTGCGGGCGGCGCATGTGACGCTGGAAGCCGCGGTGAATGGCGTATTGTCATTCCTGGCGGAGCGGTGCAACGCCAAGCGGCTGCAGATCGTGGCGCGCGGCGGGGAAGAGGGAAATGCCCCGGTTTATTATTCCGAACCGCTGGAATTTCTGCATTTCCTTATCAATCTGGAACATGCGGAAATGCCGGTGAGCGATACCGACAGCGCCATGCAGCTGGCGCGTCATGAGCTGAGCTTCGGCTTCGACGCGCTGGAAAGCCGCAGGGGAAAATCGCTGCGCCGATTCGCGTCCATCCTCACCGTGAAGGGCAGTCCGCTGCTGCCGCCGGAAGCCATCGACCGTTGCCTGCAGATTCCCGAAGCGCTGGTGGTAACGCAAACCTTCAACTTCGTCTCGAGCCGCCAGGCGCTTGAGAAAGCCAGCGCCGCCCGCGAGTTGCTTCAGGCCAGCCCGGACAAGGAAATGATGCGCCGCTGCGGTCTGGAAGCGCTGCTTAAAAGCGATCGCGGCCAGGCCACGGATTTCGGCGAGCAACAGACCAGCGTGATGCTGATCGTGGATCAATTCCGCCGGCTGGACGAAGCCCTGGGCATCGTTCAGGAGGCGTTCGCCCAGCAGGGCCTGGTGACGGTGCGCGAAGACATGCGCCTGGAGGATGTGTTCTGGTCGCAGCTGCCTGGAAATTTTCCGTTCCTGTGCCGCCGGTCGCCGCTGCCCGCCTCGCGGCTGGGAGCGCTGGCGCGTTTGAACCAATTTCCCACCGGCTCGGCGCGGAACAATCACTGGGGCAATGCGTTGACGGTACTGCCGACGCTGCGGGGCACCCCTTATTTTTTTAATTTCCATATCGGCGATATCGGGCACACGGCGCTATTGGATTTCAACAGTTTTGCCGATGAGCGCGGTGCGTTGTTTCTTAACTTTCTTCTGGCTTATTCCCGCCAATATCATGGCCGCCTGTTCGTGCTTGACCGCGGACAGGCCTCGCGCCTGCTGATTAAGTCGCTGGGCGGCAGGTATGAAGTGCTGGATGGCACGGAAACAGGCTTAAGGCTTAACCCCCTGCAGCTGGAAGATTCCAAGCGCGATCGCTCCTTTCTCGGCGCGTGGCTTCTGAATTGCGTGCATCATGACGACGAAAACACCGAGGCGATGCGCGAGATTATCCGCCAGGCGCTGGATGAGATTTTTGCCCTTCCCGCATCCGAACGGACGCTGGAGACGGCGCTGGCGCGCCTGAAGGCTCACGGCGCGGAG
>JAFATP010000142.1 GCA_019243895.1 Alphaproteobacteria bacterium | reverse complement strand
TTCGCTGGCGTAAATATTTCCTACCCCCACCACCAGCGAGGCATCCATCAGCGCCTGCTTGATGGAAGTGCCCCGCGCCTTCAGCTTCGCGGCAAACGCGGCGGTGGGAAAATCCTTCGCCAGCGGTTCAAAGCCAAGATGCGCCAGCAGCTTATGCGTGGAAATGGCGTCGGCGGCAACCACGTCCATCACGCCGAAGCGTCGCGGATCGTTATAAATGAGCGCGGCGCCGTCGGTGAAGATAACCGCCACGTGCTCATGCCGCTTGAACATATCCGGTGCAGCCCGGAGCAAGGAAAATCGCCCGGACATGCCCAGATGCGCCAGCCACACCACGCCGCCGGATAAATGGATTAAGAGATATTTGGCGCGGCGCCGGACGGATGTGATGGTGCTTCCTTCCAGATGTTGTGCGAACCCGGCGGGAAAAGGCAGGCGCAGATCCGCGCGATGTAATACCACCCGGGCGATGGTCTTATTAATAATCCCGTGCTCCAGCCCGGCGCGCACGGTTTCCACCTCTGGCAGCTCCGGCATGTTTCCCCCCTTGCGCCTTGATCCGCGGAAAGCCATAAATGCCTGATGGATACAGAGGAAGCAATCACGCATTTCGGTTTCCGGCAGGTTCCGGAGGAAGCGAAAACCGGGCTGGTGCGCGGCGTGTTCGACCGCGTGGCGACGCGCTACGACTGTATGAACGACGTGATGAGTTTCGGCCTGCAACGCCTGTGGAAAACCGCGTTGATCGACGCGCTGCGGCCCGCTCCCGTCATGCGCCTGCTGGACCTTGCCGGCGGCACCGGCGACATCGCTTTCCGGGCGCTGCGGCGCGAGCGGCGGATGGAGATCACCGTCTGCGACATCAACCAATCCATGCTGGCGGTGGGGCGCGACCGGGCCATCGATAAAAACCTGCTTTCCGGCATCGACTGGCTGTGCGGCAATGCGGAGGCCCTGCCCCTGGCGAACCGGCATTACGACGCCTGCACCGTCGCTTTCGGCATCCGCAACGTGACGCATATCGAGGCGGCGCTGAAGGAGGTGCACCGGGTGCTGAAGCCCGGCGGGCATTTTCTGGTGCTGGAATTCAGCCCATCGCAACCGGAGCTGCTGAAAGCCGCGTATGACTGGTATTCCTTTCATGTCATTCCCCGCCTCGGCGCGCGGATCGCGGGCGATGCCGAGCCCTATCGCTATCTGGTGGAAAGCATCCGCCGCTTCCCCCCTCCCCGCCGTTTTTCTGTCATGCTGGAAGGAGCGGGATTCGCCAATGTCAGCTTTCGCGCGCTCTCCGGCGGCATTGTCTGTCTGCATTCGGCTTGGCGGATATAAGCGCTTATGCCCTTCCCGCGCTGGTTTCAGTTTGTGTGGATCACCCTGATCCTGCTGCCCGCATGGCGGCGGCGGCGTCTTGCCCGCGCGCTGGAAAGGCTGGGCCCGAGCTTCATCAAGCTGGGGCAGACGCTCTCCACCCGGGCCGACCTGCTGGGAGAGGCGCTGGCGCTGGACCTGGCGCAGCTGCGCGACCGGCTTCCGCCTTTTCCGGCGCGTATCGCCCGGCGCATTGTGACGGAAGAGCTGGGGCAGGATATGGAGCAGCTTTTTGCCGCATTCGACGACGTGCCGGTTGCGGCGGCATCGATCGCGCAGGTTCACAAGGCGAGGCTGCCCGACGGACGCGCGGTGGCGGTGAAAATCCTGCGGCCCGGCATCGAAAAGGCGTTCGCGCGGGATTTCCGGTTTTTCCTATGGGCCGGACGGGTGCTGGAGCGCCGTTTTCCTTCCACGCGGCGGCTGAAACCGCTGGAAGTGGTGGGCGTGCTGGTGAACACCGTTCGCTTCGAGCTGGATTTACGCTATGAGGCGGCGGCCATGGCGGAAATAGCGGAAAATATGCGCAATGACGGCGAATTCCGCGTGCCGCGGGTGGAGTGGCGCATGGCGTCGCAAAAAGTGCTGGTGAGCGAATGGGTGGACGGCATCCCCATTCACGAAACGGAAGCGCTGATCGCCGCCGGGTTTGATCCGAACGCACTGTTGGCCCGGCTTTCGGAAGTGTTTTTCCTGCAAGCGTTTCGTGACGGGTTTTTTCACGCCGATCTGCATCCCGGCAACCTGTTCGTTGATGCGAAGGGCCATATCGTGGCCGTGGATTTCGGCATTACCGGCCGGCTGGATTGGAAAACACGGCTTTACATGGCGGAGATATTCCGGGGCTTTTTAACCGAGGATTACCGAGCCGTGGCCGAAGCGCATTTCAAGGCTGGCTATGTGCCGCGCCACCAATCCGTGGCGCAGTTCACGCAGGCCTGCATGGCCATCGCCAAGCCCATCCTGGGGCGGCCAGCGCAGGAGGTGTCGGTGGCCAAGCTCCTGGCCCAGCTCCTCCAAGTGACGGAAACCTTCGAAATGGAAACGCAGCCGCAGCTGCTGCTGTTTCAGAAGACCCTGGTGGTGGTGGAAGGCATCGGCCGCATGCTGAACCCGAATGTGAATATGTGGGAGATGGCGCGGCCTCCCATTGAGGCCTGGGCGGCGGAGCATCTGGGCCCGCTGGGCAAAACCCGCCGCGCCTGGCGCGAGGCGAACGAGATGTTCCGCCTGCTGCCGGAGGCGCTGCGCGAGGCGGCATGGCGCATGGAAGAGCGCATGATGCGCACGCCGGAGGAGCGCAGCAGCGAATAGCCGTTTATAATCTGCGCCTAAACGCCGCTCTTAACTTTAGGCAGCCATTCCCCGCTGCCGCAGGTGTTCCATGATTTCCCGGTGCACCGCTTCCTGCGCGGCGGATGCGTCGATAACCGCGCAGCGCTGCGGTTCGTTGCGGGCGATAGTTAAGAATGCGGCGCGCACGCGATGGTGAAATTCCATGTCCATCGCTTCAAACCGCGTCTCATACCCTCGCCGCGCCTGGGCCCGCCGCAGCCCCTCTTCCGGGTCGATATCCAGGATCAGCGTCAGATCCGGCCTGAAATCCTCCAGGGTGAAGCGATGCAGCAGGTGCAGAAAATCCTCCTCCACCCCCTTCCCCGCCCCCTGATAGGCAAAGGTGGAATCC
>JAFATP010000060.1 GCA_019243895.1 Alphaproteobacteria bacterium | reverse complement strand
AATAACAACGGCATTTTCACCGCCAACCTTGGCGCCAACCCCAACTCCAGCTTTTACACCATCACCCTGGACGTGACCACGCAGAACGCGGACGGCACGCTCTCCAGCGGCCAAGTGCAGTATCAAGTGACCAATCCGGATCCTCATGCGCTTAACACGCTGTACGGCGCCACGGCGGCCAACGGCTCGGCCGTGCTGAAAGCGCCGCAGAACACGAATCCTCTGCTTACCGCCAGCCTGGTGGACGCCCACGGCAACGAGCTGCCGAAAGTGAACGGCCAGTACCTGACCAATCAAAGCGGTTATCTAAAGCTTACCGCGGCGGGCAATAACGCGATCGCCATCAATTCGCAGGACAGCAAGCAGCTCGGGCAGCCCAACACCGTGCCCGCGCAACCCGGCACCAACCGCAACTTCAGCTATTATTTCGAGCTGAATAATTTCTTCAATGACAATAAACCGACGGCCACGGGAGACACGGTCGCGGGCAGCGCCGCCAATCTCTCGGTGCAGACGCGCCTGATCAATAATCCTAACCTGATCAGCAGCGGCCAGTTACAGCAAACCCCGCCTCTGGCGGACGGAACGCCGGTGTTCACCTACGAGCGCAGCGCCGGCGACAACAGCATTCTGCAGCAATTCGCCGCACTGGGAAATGCCAATATCCTGTTCACCGCTGCCGGCGGATTAGGCAATGTTTCCACCAGCCTGAACGGATATGCCGGGCAGATTCTCTCCTTTTCGGCGTCCAATGCCGCCACCGCCCAGAGCAACTTCAGCAATGCTAAGCTGGTGGCGAACAATCTGAACCAGCAGATCACGTCCCAAAGCGGGGTCAACCTCGATCAGGAACTCGCCAACACCGTCATTTACCAGAACGCTTACACGGCTTCGGCCCGTATCGTGACCGTTACCAACAGCTTATTCAACACGTTGTTACAATCATTTCAGTAAAGAATAGGTAATCAGTTTATGCTATACTTGATCAACGCAAAAAAAGAAGGAGGGCGGCTCCCATGCAGGCAAATCTAAGTACGCTGGGGCTTTATCAAAACACCATCCAGAATGCGATACAGGTGCAAAGCCAGATCGCCACGATTCAGCAGCAGGTGTCCAGCGGCACCAAGGCCCAGGACTTCGAAGGGTTGAACGGCCAGGTGCAGCTGTATGTTTCGCTGGAGAACCAATTGGCTAAAGCCGGCCAGTATTCGGCGAATAACACGGTACTGCAGTCGCGTCTCAACACCACCAGCCAAACGCTGGGGCAGGTGATCAGCACCGCCAACCAGGCGCTGAATCTCATGCTGCAGGCGCGCAACGGCAGCGAAGCCAACAGCCTCGCGTTCGACCAGCAGATGAAGAGTTTTTTCCAAACCATCGCCGGGCAGTTGAACACGCAGTCGGGTGGCGCTTATCTTTTTTCCGGAACGCGCACGGATCAGCCGCCGGTGGACCCTACGCAGTATCCCACCACCGTGCAGCTGGGCGTGCCCGACACCGGCTATTACCACGGCAACAGCCAGAATATCACTTCCGCCATCGCCGACAGCACCGTGATCACCACCAATGTGCGCGCGGACGATCCCGGCATTCAGAAAATCATGGCGGCGTTCGCAGCCGCCAAGGTAGGCTTTGACAACGGCGACGACCAGACGCTTCAGCAAGCCTATAACCTGATGCAGCAGGGCATTGCGGGCGTCACGCAGACGCAGGCCTCGGTGGATGCAAGTTCTCAGCAGGTCAGCCACGCGCAGACCATCAGCGACACGCAGGTGACATATTGGAAGACGCTGAAAGACAACACGGTGAGCGCGGATCTGGTGTCGCTCTCCACCCAGCTTTCCGCCGACCAGGGCGTGCTTCAGGCATCATTCCAGGTGTTCGCAAGAATTAATTCCTTGCATTTGTCTAATTACTTAAGCACAACGGGATGATAGCTATGATGATGAGCCTGGCCCCTTATCGGGAGATCGCCATTTCCAACCATACCTTCGCCACCGAGGATACGCGCGAAGTGCTCTCCACGCGCTTCGGCGAGATTGTCATCGACACCCGCAACGCACTGGTTTTCTCCAAGGGCCTGCTGGGCATGCCGGACCGGCGCAGATTTGCGCTCGCCAGTCTGAAGGGAGAAAAGATGCAGCACTTCAAACTGCTTCAGTCGCTGGACGACCCCAAACTCTCGTTTATCGTGCTGCCGGTGGCGACGGACAACGCCATCATTCGCAAGGAAGATGCATATGCCGCAAGCAGCAGCATGGGCATTCATGAGGAAGACCTGGTGATCCTGCTCATCGTATGCGTGCACCGCACGCCGGGAGGCACGCGGCTGTCCGTGAATGCGCGGGCGCCGCTGTTAATCGATGCCGCCCGAAAAACCGGGTCTCAGCATGTGTTTCCCCAAGATTATTATCAGGTGCAGCATTACGTTGCATAATGCAGCTCGGGCGGTGCATAATGCCGCCCAGCTTTCCTACTGGTAACACGGTCGTTTTCTGAGCCACTCGCTGCTGCAATCCACGCTGCTTCCTGCATTCGTCTGCCTGGCCGAGCGCTGCGACGACACGTGCTGCAAGGGGTGGAGCATGCAGGTGGATGCGCCCACCTGCCATAAATATGCCAAGGAAGCGCCGGAGCTGCTGGCGGCGGTGGCCGATGCCGGCGGGCCCGCCGCGCGCATGCGCCGCGATGATACCGATTATTGCGTCAAGCTGGAAGACGGCCTGTGCGGCATTCATAAGCGCTATGGGGCGGAGTATCTTGGGGATGCATGCTATTTTTATCCCCGCGTCACGCGCCGCCTGGGTGATCAGGTGATAATGACGGCGACCCTTTCGTGTCCGGAAATCGCCCGCTTAAGCCTTTTCGGCGCTGAGCCCATTGCGCTGGCTCCCGGGTTTGCGACACGGCTTCCCGTCGAAACCAAGGATTATCTGCCGGAGGGGCTATCGGCCGCACAAGCGCTTGCCATCCACCAAGCCTTTCTCGAAGCCGTTGCCGGCGCCCCGTCGCCGGAAGAGGGTTTCGCCTGCGTCATCAGCGTGGCCAACTCCTTATCCCGGCTGCCGGCGACGAGTTGGCCGGAGGCAGTGCCGTTTTACATGAAAAGCGCGGCAACGGGGAGCGTGCCCGCCGAAGAGAATCTCGAAGATCCGTTTAACCTGCTGCATGCGTTATGTGGCCTGATTGCGGCCACCCATCTCCCACGCAACCCAAGGCTGAGCACCACCATCGCTGCCATGGAGCGCGCCCTTGCCACGACGCTGGATTGGTCATCGGTGGCCATTTCCCTTACCCCCGGCAGCAAAGACCGGCTGGCCGTGATGCGCGAGCATTGGCGCCTGGAACATGCCCCGGCGCACCGCAACATGTTCACGCGGTGGCTTCAGTTCCAGCTTTCCAGCTGCCTTTTCCCTTTCGCCGGGCTGGGCGCTAATCCGGCGGAGCGGATCACTATTCTCGGCGTGCGCTTTGCTACCTTCAAATTGGCGGTGATGTGCGAGAATGCCAATGTCAGCTGGCGGCTTCCCGGTGCCCCTCCGCCGCCTGACGCCTCCATTGCGCATTCGGCGTTACCGCAGGAAATCGTGGTGCGCATCGCGCAAAGCCTGGCCCGGGTGCTCGACCACCTCGGGGACCCGGATTTTTCCTTGCGCATTTACCATGAGGCGGGGTGGACCCGGGAAACGCGGTTGAGGGGATTGGTGGCATTCTAAATTAAATGACAAAAAAATTTATTTTTTCATATAATTTCTTTTCTATGCTCTCCATGCTGGCAATGCGCGCCGCAACGATATGCGATTTATATTAATAAATACATGCGCTTATATGAATAGCGCACAAAGGGAAAAATCTTGTAAGGGGGAGGGCCCTATTAACCGTCTCTTAAGATTTCCCATGTAATAATCATCTTAAGGTGGCCGGAAAATCGGCTGCATTCGGGCAAGTAGCCTGTTGTTCAACATCCATGTAGGAGCATTATTATGTCTGTTACGTCCATTAATACCAACCTTGCTGCGTATTACGCCCAGCAAAATATCAGCAGCTCGCAGGAATCCGTAACCCTGTCCGTTGCCCGCCTCTCCAGCGGCAATGCCATTCAGCGCGCCTCCGACGACGTCGCGGGTCTCGCCATCGGCACCACGCTGTCCAGCAACGTTTCCACGTTGAAAGTGGCCCAGCAGAACGTTTCCCAGGGCACCAGCCTTCTTCAGGTGGCCGACGGCGCGCTGCAGCAGGTTACAAGCATTCTGCAGCGTCAGCAGCAGCTGGCCACGCAGGCTGCCTCCGGTTCTTTGACTGACACGGAGCGCGGGTTCCTCAACCAGGAATTCCAGTCACTGGCGGCGGAAATCAACAGCATTGCCGGAACGACCAACTTTAACGGTCTGAACCTGATCGACGGCTCGCTTGCCGGCCAAGTCGGCGTCAGCACCAACGCCACCACCACCAGCACCGCGGTTGCCAACAACTCCGGCACCATCGCCACGATGACGGCCGGTATTGCCAACGGCGATACCATGACCGTCAACGGCGTGGTTGTGACCTTCGTCACGGCTGGCACCTCTCCCGGTTCGTCTGCCGCGCAAGGCAAGGTCATTATCGGCGCGTCCGCTGCCGATACCGCTGCCAACGTGGCTGCATACCTCAACGGCCTGAACGATCCTCGCATCGCCAACCTCCAGTTCACCGCTGGCGGTACGGCCAACCTCTCCGCCAACTACACCGGCGGCGTGATGGTCGGCGGCGTGAAGATTGTCACCAGCGCCAGCAATGCCGCGCATGTCACTGGCACCGGCACTACCACTTTCACCCCGACCACGCTTCCCGATACCACGGATGCGAACGGCTTGGGGGTCAACCGCTACGCGGCGCTCGGAACCGTCACCGGCTCTCTGCTGGTGGACGGCGCCGGCACGGCGACCGATTTCGGCAGCGCCATCGACGTCAGCACCGTTAAGAACAATGCCGCCTTTATCGGCAAGCTGGGCACTGGCCAGATGGGCGCGATTCAGGGTTCCTATGCCGGAGCGCAGGATACGGCGGTGTTCAGCGTGAAAGTGGGTAATATCACGTACACGACCGCAGGGACCGTCATTACTGGCGGTGCGGCTCCGATCGCGCTGACCTTCACCGGTGCGGACAGCACGGGTGCGGCGGCAGGCGGCAGCTTCACACTGAACCTGAAGGGCACGGCGGTCACGGCTGCTTCCATCAATGGCCAGTCTGACCTTGACCCCATCACGGCGCAGCTGAACTCCGCTCTGTCGGGCGTCACATTCGTGCAGAACCGCAGCGTCACCAGCTTCCAAAACGGCGGCACCATCTCGGTGGGCGGCGTTGAGGTAGGCAATCTGGTAGGCGCCTCGCTGAACGTCGTGTCTGGTAATTTCAGCACGCCTCCGCAGGTGTCCTCCATCAGCGTGTCGGCACCAAGCGCCGGTACCGCGGATGCGAAGATCACGATGGTGATCAACGGCGACACCTATGTCAGCTCCGCTGGCATCGGCAGCCAGATCGCCAAGAACACCGTGATCGGCCTGCAGGACGTGAATGACCCCACCAAAACGGTGGCGATCGTCACGGGCAACACTGCCATCTCTTCCACCAACAGCAACGCGCTGGATCTCAGCACGCAGGCTAATGCCACCGCATTCCAAAATGCGCTGAGCCAAGCCGTCGGCCTGAACAGCAGCAATGCCTCCCTGAACTTCCAGGTGGGCACCAGCTCCAGCAACGTGATCGGTGTGAAGATCGGCAGCGCCACCAGCAACTCACTGTACAACGGCCAGCCGCTCGACCTGCTCACGCAGAACGATGCGTCGGCCGCCGGCACGGCGATCGGTGCGGCGATCAACTCGATCACCGCCATCCGCGCCAACGTGGGTGCGTTGCAGGAGAGCTTCAACTTCGCTTCGGCGAACTTGACCAGCTCGGTGCAGAACCAGGATGCGGCGCGCAGCCAGTTCCTGGACACCAACATCGCCACTGAGTCCACCAACTTCGCGACGGAGCAGGTGAAGCTCCAAGCGGGTATCTCTACGCTTGCGCAAGCCAACCAGGAACTTCAGAACCTTCTGAAGCTGATCGGCTAAAAGCGTACCTGACGCGAGGTAAGCCCGGGGCGGTGAACCGTCCCGGGCCCTTGCGGGAAGGAGAGGTAGAAATATGGACCCTATTAGTACCGCTATTTCACTGTCCATGCCGGTGTTTCAGCCGTCAATGGGCGACCTTGCTGGTGGGCCTGCCGTTCACGCTCCCGCTTCCGTTTCTCCGGCGCAGGCAATTCAAGTTCAAGCGCTCCAGACTGAAAATAGTGAAATCCACAATGCTCAATCCGCCAAGGATTTGGCCAATGCCGCGGAGCAGCGCCGTTATGAGGCGGTGCAACAGGCGGCGCATGACATCGCTAACCTCTATGTTTTGGGGGATAAGCGATTCACTATTTATAAGGATGCCTCAGGCCAGTATATCACGCGCTATACCAGCCTGCGCGACGGTAGGGTAACGTATATCCCGGAACCGGAATTACTCGGGCATGCAAGAATAACCGAACCACCAGTCATGAAACTGGAGGCGTAAAGAGAATGCCCGCTGGCATATCTATTGCATAAAGAACACATCAAGGTGCCGGCGGGCATTCATTAGGAGCAGATATGGTTTCAAGCATTACCCTGGGCAGCTTTGCCAATCTCAACGGCAAGAACGTGCTGACGGGCGCCGGCGGCAGCGGACTGGACTCGAAAACCATTATCGACGCGCTGGTACAGGCACAGCAAACGGCCAATGTGAAGCCATTGCAGGACCAGGTTACCGCCAACACAAATAAAAGCACCGCGCTCACCCAGTTACAGACGCTGGTGACTTCCGTGCAAAGCGCCGCCAATCAATTGCGCAATGTGCCCGGTTTCAATACGGCCTCGCAAAACGCCTTTGATTACGTCACCACCTCCGTCACTTCCAACACGGGCGTGGCGGGCTCCAGTTATGTGGCGGTTTCCGCCGAGCCGGGCAGCACGCCGCAATCCTACAATATCAGCCAGGTCCAATCCCTGGCGCAGGCCACCACGCAAACTTCCGGTGTTTTCACCTTACCCGATGCCAACCAACCGGTGGTTTCCGCCACTCCGGGCGCTGGGCAATTCGGTGCCGGCACCATCACCATCAAGGGCGCTGCCATTACGCTAAATGCGGGAGACAGCCTGAACCTGGTGGCATCCAAATTCAATGCCGCCTCCGGGCAGACCGGCATCACCGCCAACGTGGTGCAGGGCGCCAGCGGGCAGTTTCAACTGGTGTTTATCGCCACCCAGACCGGCACCGCCAACGCCTTCGACCTGAAAAGCGCGGGCACGGTGAGCGATCCTTCCGGCGTGCTTGCGCATGTTGCCATCACCACCAAGCAGCCCGCCGCGGACGCGGAGTTTACGCTGGATGGCGTGGATGTTACGCGCTCCAGCAACATCATCAGCGACGCGGTTTCCGGCCTCACCTTCACCTTGCAGCAGCCCACTCCCAACGGCACGACGCTGACCGTGGGCGTGCAGCCGGACGTGACGACCGCCAAGAACGCCATCATTAATTTTATGAACGCCTATAATGCATTAAAGGAGTTCCAGGCGAAGCAGACGCAGCTGAATTCGGACGGCACGTATGCCACCGGCTCCGTGCTGGCAACGGATAACGTGCTTCAGTCAACCGCCAATAGCCTCAGCGGCTACGTATCAAATGTCATCAATGGGTTAAGCGGAACCGTGAATTCCCTCGCCAGCATCGGCATCACCTTCACCGATCTTCCCCAGCAGACCGACAGTTCCGGCAATGTCACCCAGCCTTACACCCGCAACGTGCTGACGGATGACGATACCCAGCTCACCAATGCGCTTACCAGTAATTTCTCGCAAGTGGCGAATCTCTTCCAATTCAGCTTCACCAGCGATAATCCGAATCTCGCGGTCTATACGCGCACCAATGCGCTGGCGGTGAATAATTTCCAATTGAATATCAACCCCGGCACTTCCACTTTCCAGGCAACCTACAGCGACGGCAGCGGGTCTCACACGGTCAATCTCACCGCCACCCCGTCTTCCAGCGGCACCGGCTATACGCTGGTCGGCCAGGCCGGAACCGCCCTCAGCGGCTTGACCATGCTATACGCCTCCAATGCCGCCGCCACTATCAATGCCGGGGCCACGCAAGGGATCGGCGATCTGGTATATAATTATACGTCGAACCTGCTGGATCCCATTGGCGGCGCCATCGCCGTGGAGCAGAATGCCATCACCACCAGTAACACGCAGCTGCAGAAAAGCATTACGCAGCAGAACAGCTTAATCGATTCGTACCAGTCTCAACTCCTGGTCAAATTCAGCGCGCTGGAACAAGCCATTAGCGCGGCGAACACGCTTATGTCCAGCTTCAGCGCGCAGCAGGCGGCGCAATCCGGCGGAAACGGCTAAGGGAAGAGAGGATTATGACCCGGCAGCAATCTCACCAGGCCTATGCCGCCGCCATGCGCACCATGGCAGGCACCCGGCAGATCGTCATGCTTTACGACGCCATCATCCGCAATCTGCAGCTTGCTGCCGAAGCCATGCGCGATCAGCTGATCGAAGAGCGCTATCAACGCCTGAGCCGGGCTTCCAGCATCATTTTCGGGTTGCAAAGCTGCCTCAATTTTGAGCAGGGAGGAGACGTGGCTCCTATACTTCGCAGTTTTTATCTCGCCATTGATCTGCGCATTTTCAGCCTCCATCGTACCAACAGCGTGGCCGATTGCAATGAATTAGTTAAGGAAATAAAAGAAATGCGTGATGCGTGGGATGCCATTGACCGGGATAACGCCGCGCCGGCGCAAATGCATAGGCCCGAAGCGGCCTCTGCCCCCGCCGCCGCACTGCCGGAAAGCATTGCCTTTTCCGCCTAAATTAATATATAACAATATATTAATTTAAATTTCTCTAATAATAAAAACCTAAAGAAGGCAAATTTCTGGCACGGATTTTGCTGCGTATCTGCTGATACAACCCAGCAAAAGAAAATTCGATGCCGAACGCTTCCGCCGCTATGTTATTCGCCGTGACCCCGGTTCCTGCGGCGGGCGCCGCGGCTTCCGCTGCCAAACCCGATGCGATGACCGCACAGGCAGAGACTCCCAATGATTCCGGTTCTTCCGCGCCCGGCCCTAAGTCGCGTTTCGCGGATGCATTTGCGGGCGCCCAGTCACGCGCCGAACATTCGCCGCAGCGCTCCCGGCATGAAGATGATGCTCCTCCGGCCGCCGCAGTCGAAAATTCCCAGCCACAGGCGCAGCCGGTAAATTCTGCCGCCAAAGCGCAGGCGGCGGAAAGTGATAAGACAAGCATTAAAGCCAGTTCGCCGGGCGAGGCGTCCGCCTCCGGCGATGCCAATGCTTCTGCCAGCGGCTCTGCTCTCAATGCCGCTGCGGAAGATGGCGCTGATGATGCAGGCCCCGCCGCGCCCGCTGGCGCCGATACATTGCCATCGGCATCGTTCCTGCAATTGCTGGCCGCCGCGGAGCAGGGAAATTCCTCTCAGCCGGCCCTGTCAGGCGCTGACGCCGACAAAGCGCTTCAGCAATGGCTGGCCGCCCAGGTTGGGAATCAGGCCACGAACCTTCAGGTGCAGACGCAGGCTCAGCCTCCATTGCCCGGCAATGCTGCGGCGGTGTCGCCGGATGCCGCCGGTCAGGCACCGGATGCCGCCACCGGCCAGGCCCCGGATGCTGCAACAGCCGCCGTGCAGGCAAAATCCCCTTCCGCAATAGCTATCCTCGCCACCGCGCAGGTTGCGCCCGCCGGTACGGCGTCTGACGTTTCCACGCCATCCGTCAATGCGACGCCGCAGGCAGGCGCTCAGCCTCCCGCCGTAACTCCCGCCGGTCAGTCGCAGGCGGCCAAGGCGGCCCAGGCGGGAACGGCCGAAAACATTCCCCAGAGCGTGACGGCGAACACGCCTCAACCGTCCGCCCCCGCCGACATCGCCGCCACGATTGCGGTGATGCCCGCAATAAGCCCTGCGGCGAATATTGCGGTGGCATTGAAGCCCTCGGCAAATTCTGCCGATGCGCCGACGCTGCAGGCGAATGCTCAGGCATCCAACGTTGCGGTTCAAATAGCTAATGCCGGGCCGCAGCCCGTTCCGCCCGCGCAATCCCCGCACGCCGATATTGACCATGCCGCGAAACACGCGGCGCCTGGCTTTTTGCCGGATGACTCCGCGAATAACCCATCCTCATCCGCGTTCAGTAATGTGCTGGATGGCAGTGCGGTGGATGGGTCGGCGGATGATAAATCCGATAATAAGTCAATAATTCAACAAGTTAATGTGCAGCAGGCAATGCCCGGCCCCGCACCGCAGCATACCCAGGTTAATCCCGCTTCGCCGGCCTTGCCGAATCAGCCCTCTCAACCCGCGCCTCTTTCGGCTCCCTCAGAGCAGATGATTGCGTATATGCGCACGGTGGCGCAAAACGGCCAGAGCCGCATCCAGCTGCAACTGCACCCCGTTGAGCTGGGCAAGCTGGACATCCGCATCAATCTCGAGGGCGGAAAAGCCAATCTGCAGATTACCGCAGAGAATCCCCGTACGCTGGATATGCTGCGCAGCGACGTCCAGGCCCTGCAAAAAGTGCTGACCGATGTGGGGTTTAAGGCTGATAACAGCTCGCTTTCGTTCAATCTTCAGGGTGACCAGCAATCCGGCGGCCAATATACGCCGCAGCAAGGCCAGCAGCAGGCATACCGCAATCCCCTGCCCGATGCGCTGGACGAAGCGTTGGCACAAGTTTCGCTACAGTCATATAGCATCAGCCCCACGGGGCTCGACATCAGGATTTAAGGAGAACTTTATGACCGCCACTATTATTTCCCCCAGTTCGCTGCAAAACATCGTGAATGCGCAGACCGGCAATGGAAATATTAATACCAACGGCAGCGTCAATCAGGTTCCATCAAGCAGCACCAGCGCCGGCACCACCAGTGCCAGCACCGCCGGCGGCGTTTCCTCAAGCGCACAGCAGGCGCTGTCCAACAACTTCAACGATTATCTGAAGCTGTTGACCACGCAATTGCAGAACCAGGATCCTACCCAGCCGATGGATACGAATGCGATGACGCAGCAGATCGCCTCGCTGGCGCAGGTGGAGCAGCAGATTTCCACCAACCAGCAGCTGGGCAGCCTGCTTGCCGCGTATAACACCAGCCAGATTAACGGCGTGGTGGGTTATATCGGTCGGCGCGTGGAAGCCACCGGCAATACCACCGTGCTGCAAAACGGCAGCGCCATGCTGGTGTATAACCTGGCCGCGCCCGCCGCATCCGCCACCATCACCGTGCAGGATTCCACCGGCAACGTGATCTATAAAGGCGCCAGCACCCAGCTTTCGCAGGGCCGTAACGTCATTGACTGGAACGGCCTGAACAGCCTCACTAAAGGCCAATCGCCCGACGGCGCATATACCTATACCGTGGACGCCACCGATGCCAACGGCCAGGCGGTTGCCGCCACCACCTACACCACCGGCACCGTTTCCGCCGTGGATATCAGCAGCGGCACCCCCACCTTGCAGCTGGGGTCCGGCTTTACGGTGCCGCTCTCCGGCATTACCAAAATCGAGCCCGATCCGCTCTCGCAGACAAGTTCTCAGGCGCAAAACGTGGCACAGTAATTGCAAGATTTATTCAAGACCACAGTAAAAAAAACAACCTAACGTTAAAAAGCAAACAAGGAGAATATCCATGAGTCTTTACGGTGCATTATTCGCGAGCGTGGCGGGCTTGGGCTCACAGAGCAACAAGATCGGCATTATCTCCGATAATATTTCCAACGTGAATACGGTCGGCTATAAAGGCGGCCAGAGCGAGTTCGAAACGCTCGTGACCAATTCCGGCATCGTTTCCGCTTATTCTCCCGGCGGTGTATTGTCGCTGACGCGCCAGAACGTCACCCAGCAGGGTTTGATCCAGGGCACCAGCAGCGCCACCGACGTCGCCATCTCCGGCGCGGGTTTCTTCGTGGTGAACACCAAGGCCGACGGCAGCGGCAGCGAACTCTACACGCGCGCTGGCTCCTTCACCCAGGACAGCCTCGGCAATTTCGTCAACTCCTCCGGCTTGTTCCTGCAGGGCTGGCCGCTTGACCGCTCCGGGCAGCTTCCCGGCGCTCCCGGCAATACCGATACCAACTCCAGCACCAACCTTTCCAGCTTGCAGTCGGTGAACGTGCAGCAGGCCACCGGTAACGCGGCCTCCACCACCAAGGTGACGCTTTCGGCGAATCTTCAGGCGTCGCAGGCTATTTTCCCGGGCGCCGCGGCAGACGCCAAGATGGATAAGGGCACGGTCAATTTCGGGCAGCCCGGCAAAAGCATTATCGTGCCGGATTCCGTCGACGGCATCGCGCGCGGCGACAAATTCCTCATCAAAACCGGTGCCGGACTTAACTACGCCTATAGCTACGGCGGCTTCACCTTCAGCCGCAACGTCGGCAATGGCGGCAGCAGCGACAGCGGCCAGGCGGTGCAGTCATCTCCGCTCACCCTGGGCGCCACGCCTTTCACCACGACCAACAGCAACAAGACTGTCACCGTGGCGGCTAACGCCAATGGACTCGTCAATGGCGATGTCGTCACCATTTCCGGCGAAAGTGCGTCGGTGAACGGCATTCCCGCCTCGGACCTGAACCAGTCTTTCGTCGTGTCCAACGTCACCGCCAATTCCTTCGATATCACGGTGGCCACCCCAGCCACTTCGGGCGGCACCGGCGGCAATTCCGGCCTCTCGGTGGTCACCCGCCCCTTCGCCGGCAATATCCTGGATGCGACCACGGAAAACCAGACCTTCCTCGGCACCACCGGCATCAGCGGCTTTACCGCCGCCGCGCTCAGCTTCAATATCACGACCGCCGCCAGCGGCACCACCACCTTCACCTACACCAACGCCACCCCCAATGCGCAGATCGGCCAGTTCAACTCGCTAAGCACCCTGGCGGACGCGATCAATGCCGTTTCCGGCTTAACGGCGCGCGTCACCAACGGTCAGCTTTTCGTCGGCGCCAGCGATGCCAATGCTGCCGTCACCTTCACCAACGGTTCCACCACCGGCACGGCCGGCCCGCCGGTGCAGGGCGGCATTGACTGGGTGCGCGAACTCGGCTTGAACAATGTCACGGTCGGGGACGGCCGCTTCAACTCCCTCGATTCACTGGCCAGTGCAGTCAATGCGTCGCCTGGGCTGCACGCTCAGGTAAGCAATGACCTGACCAATGCATCGCTTTCCATCAACGTGCAGGATCCGCTGGACACGATCTCTTTCTCGGATCAGCCGATTTCAGCGCCGCTGCCGCCGTATGCCTCGGCCACGCCGTTCACCACCACGGCCAGCAGTAATACGGTTTCGATCACCAGCCCCACGCCGGTGACCTTCAAAACCGGCGATATCGTGACGGTTGACCCACCTCAATGGCGAATTACCCCGCGCCTTTCTCCGCCACTAACGCGTTTACCACCCACAGCAATACCACTCTGACCATCACCGAAGCCGGGCATCCCTTCATCAACGGCGATACGGTTTATATCGATCCCACCGGTCTGACCGGCTATCCGGGCGGCAACATCAACGGCATCCCGATGACGGATCTTTTCAACCACCCGTTCACGGTGTCCAACGTCACACCCACCACCTTTGACATTACCGTGGCCGATCCCGCCACTTCTACCGGTCCCACCGGTTCCGGCCATCTCCTGGTGTCACCGACGTTCAACGGCATCCCGATGACGGATTTCAACGGCAAGTTCCCGGTCACCGTCACCGGCCCGTCCACCTTCACCATCCAGACGGCGCATAGCGCCAACGCGGGCGGCGCCACCGGCGCATCCAACCTGATCATCACTCCTCCCAACAACAGCGGCTCGCTGTTGTCGGAACTGGGTTTGACGCCTTCGCTGAACGGCACGCCGTTCTCGGTGCAGACGCTGGGGCCGATCGGGCCGGAATATGATCCCAACGATTCCTCCAAAAACATGGCGGGTGGTGCGATCACTCCCCAATTCAGCCAGAACGTCCAGGTATTTGATTCACTGGGAACCGGTCACAACGTGACGGTGTCCTTCATCAAAACCGCGACCAATACCTGGGGAGTCGAAGTCTATGCCGAGCCTTCCGAGGTTTCCTCGACGGACGTCAACGGCCTGCTCGCTCACGGCACGCTCACTTTCAACGGTGACGGCTCGCTGCGCAGCGTCAGTTCCGGTCTTGCCAGCAGCATTAACATACCCTGGCTTGACGGCTCGCAGCAAGGCAACGTTACCTTCAACTGGGGCACGGCGGGAGAACCGTTCGGCACCCCCGGGGCGGCCTTTATCGGCAAAACCGACGGCATGAGCCAGTTCGACTCATCCTACAAGATCAACGCCGTCAACCAGGACGGCGCGGCGGTGGGTCAGCTCACCAGCGTGACGATCGATGCCAAGGGCAGAGTGATTGCCAACTACAACAACGGCCAGACGCAGGCGCTTTACCAGCTCCCCGTCGCGGTGTTCAGCAATCCCGACCAGTTAAACGGCGTCAGCGGGAACGCGTTCCAGCAGACCTCCGAATCCGGCCAGCCCAACCTGCAGCCATCCGGCGGTAACGGCGCCGGGGCCATTCAGGCTTCATCGCTGGAATCCTCCACGGTGGACCTGTCGCAGGAGCTGACCGACCTGATCGTGGCGCAACGCGCTTACGAAGCCAATGCGAAGTTGATCACCACGGCGGACCAGCTGCTTCAGGCGATCAATAACACGATTCAGTAACCTCTAACGCCCGGGCGCTCATTCTTGATGATTGAGCGCTCCGGCCTGTAGTTTCGTAAGACCCGTATAGGAAATTCACCGCTTCTCACGGAAGGTTTTTTACTCAGCCGATGCGATTAGGGATTGACAAGAGGAATAGGTTTATCTACTTATTATGCATTAACTTATTCACTGCCTATCAGCCGGCGTTCTCTACCAATCTTGGCCTTGCCGGATGGGAAGTGCCACAAGATGTATTAATTTGATCTTCCTTTGAGAGCACCGGAAGGAATAAAAAATGGCACATAAAGACTCTAAGCAGGCAGACGGCAAAGCGGAAGCGAAGCGCGCAAAGGAGAAACTCCAGCTGGGCGACAGGCGCAGGCTGCATCTCACCGGAAGAGTCGCGCGCGATCCGTATGAACCCGAACCCGCCATTACCAATATGATGATGGATGCGCGTTATCTGCGCCAGTCCGCTTCCCTGGTGCAGGATGCACTGCAGAAAGGGTTCGACGTGCTGCAGCTGGCCAATGGCGATATCGTTACCACCGGCACTAAAACCATCGTGTATCAATATACGTGGGATGAGGATCGCGGCAAACTGGTACGCATGAAGCTTGAGCCGAAAAAACGCCCGACCGACGCCCCGCTCGAAGACGCCGACGTCGAAGAGCGCGAAGAGGAAGACGCTTAGCTCTCACTCCGAATTTTTTCAGAAATCATGCTTCCCGCTGCTCCCGCGTGCGGGAAAAAGCAATCTGCGGCCAGTCCTGCTCGGTGCGCTTTAAGTGCCATTCGTTCGGCGCCAGGTAAGCCAATGCGCCGCTGGTGTCTTCGGCCACATTATATTTGTTCTTCTGTATGAACTGCTCCAGCAGGGCGCGGTCGGCGCATCCCAGCCAGCGCGCCGCCGTAAACGGCGCCGTCTCGAAGCTTCCTTTCACATTGTATTCGCTCTCCAGGCGGCTGGCGATGACGTCGAATTGCAGCGGCCCCACCACGCCGATAATCCAGGCCGAGCCGTCCAGCGGCTTGAATATCTGGCTGGCGCCTTCCTCCGCCAGCTGCGTCAGCGCCTCGCGCAGCTGCTTGGCGCGCAAGGGGTCCGCCAGCCGCACGCGCTGAAACAGTTCCGGCGCGAAACTGGGGATGCCGGTGAAATGCAGCGTCTCGCCTTCGGTGAGGCTGTCGCCGATATGCAGATGGCCGTGGCCGGGAATGCCCAATATGTCTCCCGGCCATGCCTCCTGCGCCAGTTCACGCTCCCGCGCCAGGAACAGCACGGGGTTATTGAGCGCCAGCCATTTCCTGCTGCGCACGTGAAACACTTTCATGCCGCGCGTGTATTTGCCGGAGCAGATGCGCACGAACGCCACACGGTCGCGGTGGTTCTTATCCATGTTGGCCTGGATCTTGAACACAAAGCCGGTGAATTTCGGCTCCTCGGGCGCCACGCTGCGCGGCTCGGCGGGGGCGCTGCGCGGGGAGGGAGCAAAGCGGCCGATGACCTCCAGCAATTCGGCCACCCCGAAATTGTGGATGGCGCTGCCGAACATCACCGGCGTCAAATGCCCTTCCAGATATGACTGCACGGAAAACGGCGGATACACCGCCTTGATCATCGCCACCTCTTCGCGGAAATGCGCCAGCTCCGCCGCCGGAATATGCGCGTCCAGCGCCGGATCATCCGCTCCGTGGAAACGCTTCCCTTCCGTTTTGCGGTCGCCTTTGCCCGGCTCGAACAGATAGAGCGTGTCCGTGAGCAAATCGAAGCAGCCGCGGAAGCGCTCGCCCATGCCGATCGGCCAGGTGACGGGGCACACGTCCAGCGCAAGTGTCCGCTCGATCTCATCCAGCAGCGCCAGCGGCTCCTTGGCCTCGCGGTCGAATTTATTGATGAAGGTGAGAATGGGCGTGTCGCGCAGGCGGCACACCTCGAACAGCTTCAGCGTCTGCGCCTCGATGCCCTTGGCGCCGTCCAGTACCATGATGGCGGAATCCACCGCCGTCAGCGTGCGATAGGTGTCTTCGGAGAAATCCTTGTGGCCGGGGGTGTCCAGGAGATTCATGGTATGGCCCTCGTAATCGAAGGTCATCACCGAGGCTGTCACCGAAATGCCGCGCGCCCGCTCGATCTCCATCCAGTCCGAAGTGGCGAAATTGCCGCCCTTTTTGGCCTTCACCAGCCCCGCCATGTGAATGGCCCCGCCGAACAGCAGCAGCTTCTCGGTGAGCGTGGTTTTCCCGGCATCGGGATGCGAAATGATGGCAAACGTGCGACGGGAAAGATGAGGGGACATGCAGGATTAATTTATTAGCTCTTATTCTAGGATGTTGCAGATTTTCCGTCAGGGGCGAACTATGCCCCGCGACGCGACGCTTTGGCAATCAGGAACGTAAAGCACCGGCAGGATTAACGCTCCTGTGAGGCACCAGACGGACCGCGCGCAGCTTGCTCCAACCGATATTTAGCCTTATTTTCTCGCATCCACTTATCTCCCTCGCCTAATAACGCAGTGATCACTGTGGTTATATCGTCCTTATCCTTTCCCTTAATGTCTTTTTCCAATAGCTCTCTAGCTCCGAAAGAAAAAGATAAGCGGAAAGAATGTGTGAGTAAATTTGGGTTCTCATATTTTTCCGCGATGGCTTCTTGCAATTCGTCAAGTTTTTTCTCTAGGTCTTCTTCCTCCGGAAATAATTTTGCACATTTTTCTTTAAATATGGCCGTGGCGATGATTGGAAACTCCTTTTGAAACAATCTAAGTTTCCTTTCTGCCTCCTTCTTCGGGCAGCGCATCAGCAAGACAAATTCATCGCCGCCTTTCCGGCCGGTAAAAGTCTTTTTATCCTCCTCTGCGTAGTTTCGTTTCCACCCTGTTCTCCCAGAGGCATCATTACTGCGCACCCGGGGCCTGCCGGAAGCGAGATCGGGCTCCGAAAGATATTCGGCAATGGTTTTTATGGCGCAGTCGCCTGCCTGATCCCCCAGGATCTTATTAATTAAGCCGAAATCATTGGCATCGATGAAGACTATAGTAACTTTATCGCTTTTTTCTTTTACTCGTCTATCTTCGCGTTGCTGTTCTGAGACAAGCCTCGCCATCTCTCTCTTCAAGCCCCGTGGATTGGACACGCGCGTCAACTCATCTTCATGAGCTTGTATTTCGGCAGCTTTTCTTCCTTTGCGCTCAATGGAAGCTGTATGTTGAGCCTTTTCTTTCGCCTCCTGTTCATCCCACGCCTTGTAATGCAAACCCTGGATGAGCAGTCGCAGGGCGGAATCCATCTCGTGCGCGACATCTGCTGTTATTACTGTGGTATTATAATAAGTGGGAATGAACCCATGTTTCTTGCTCGCTGAACGGCCACCATCGGTTGATGGCGTGACGCGTGATGTAGGACGTTCTTTGGACATATTATTTAAATAACAATTATAATAGCATGGTATTTATAAATAAATGATAAGCTCCATCAGCTCTTTCTGCAACTCTGGCTGGAAGCAATGCGGAAGAATTTCCGTAAAACCGACTATTTACGCCGCCATTTCCCTATCTGAAGCAAGTGCAAGCCCACGCGCGAGCCCCCGCCCTCTGTCTGAACGTCGCAGCGTCTGCGGAGATGACCGTAGTGTTATAATAAGTAGGAACAAAACCGTTCTCCGCCGAACGTTCTTTGCTCTGTTTATTTAGCCTGCTGGTGTGGCGGCCGTCGGAAGGTGGTTTCCTGGCCATAGGCGTCGAATCCCATGGGGTTAATCACTTCCTTACAATACCAGATTGGGCGTAAAGAAGTAATTAGGCTGCCTTCTCCCACCCGCCTTTGGCATCCTGGCGCAGGTAGCTGAGTTCATGCCCGGCATTTTTATAGTTTCCCCAACGGGTTCGCGCCTTGGTCACCGCTTCCTCGCTGTTGCCGTCAAACAGGTCCAGAATGCGGGCATAGGCTTCCGGCTGCACCGGCACCGTGCCTTCGGTGACGAAGAGCAGGGTAGGGGAATTGGGCGCTTCAGGCGAGGCGGAAAGTAGAACGGGCAGTTCCGCCGCGTCCGCGTCCTTGGGCGTGCCGTGCGGCACGAAGCTGCCGGGATCGAACGTCCAGAGCAGCTGGTTCATGTACTCCACCTGCTCCTCGGAGCCGAGCACCAGATGCACGCGAAACCCGGCGCTGTAAGCCTTGTCCACCAGCCGCGGCACGGCGCGCTCCATCGGCGTGGCGGTGAGATGATAGAATTGGATGGCGGTCATTTTCTATACGCAGCGAATGTTCCGGCAAATCCTTCAGCAATGATCCGGCGTCGATATCCGGCGTTAGGCTTCGTAATGCTCCGCGATCAGCGCATCCAGCAACCGCACGCCGAAGGCGGTGGCGCCCTTGGGGCAGGTGTCGCGGTCTTTCTTGCTCCATGCCGTTCCCGCGATGTC
>JAFATP010000057.1 GCA_019243895.1 Alphaproteobacteria bacterium | reverse complement strand
TGTAAAGCGGCGGAATTACTGATACAAATACCTTTTTTATGCGCCGCGCCACCATTTCCCGCCACACTAAGGAAACGCAGATCCGCGCCGAGGTCAATCTCGACGGCAGCGGCGTCTATGGCGTGCATACCGGCATCGGGTTTCTCGATCATATGATGGAGCAGCTGTCCCGCCACAGCCTGATGGACCTCACCCTGGAAGCCAAGGGCGACCTGCACATTGACTTTCACCACACCACCGAGGACACCGGCATCGCCATCGGCCAGGCGGTGCACGAAGCGCTGGGCGACCGCACCGGCATCACGCGCTACGGCCATGCTTATATTCCCATGGACGAAACGCTTTCGCGCGTGGCGCTGGACCTTTCCGGGCGCCCATACCTGATCTGGAACGTGGTATTCTCCAAGCCCAAGCTGGGGGAGATGGACACGGAGCTGTTCCGCGAATGGTTCCAGGCCTTCGCCTTTGCCGCCGGGGCAACGCTGCACGTGGAGAATCTCTACGGCGTCAATAATCACCACATCGTAGAATCCTGCTATAAAGGCCTGGCCCGCGCCCTGCGGGACGCCGTGACCATCGACCCCCGAAAATCCGACGCGGTGCCGTCCACCAAAGGCACGCTGGGGGGATAATATGCGCCATCTGCGATTTTACACCGTGCACTTGCCGCGCCGCCGCGCACCGGTCGATATGGCGCCGCTGTTCGTACGCGAGGGATTTTCCTGGTGGGCGTTCGTCCTTACCGTACTTTGGACATTATATCACCGCCTGTGGCTGGCAAGCGCCGCCGTCGCCGCCGCTGAAATCAGTATTTATGCGCTGGCGAAAAGCCATTTTCTTGGCCCCGTCAGCATCGAGGTGCTGATGATGGCGGTACACGTCACCTGCGGCCTATGGGGCAATGACTGGCTGCGGCACAAGCTGTCGCGCGGCGGATATGCCATCGCCGGCGTCGTGGCGGCGGAAAATTTAGCCCACGCCCAGCTGCGGTTTATAGACCGGCACGGGGCGGCGGCCGTTTAATGGCTTCGCCGCGCGTTGCCATCATTGATTACGGCTCCGGCAATCTGCGTTCGGCGGCCAAGGCGTTTGAAGCCGTCGGCGCCGCGGCGACGGTTTCGGCCGATCCCGCCACGCTCAAAGCCGCGTCGCATATCGTGCTGCCGGGCGTGGGCGCGTTCGGCGATTGCATACGCGGCCTCACCTCCATTCCCGGCATGGCGGACGCGCTGGAAGAGCAGGTGCGGGCGCGCAAAAAACCGTTCCTCGGTATCTGCGTCGGCATGCAGATGCTGCTGGAGCGCGGCCATGAGCATGGCACGCATGCGGGCCTTGGCTGGATTCCGGGAGACGCGGTGCGCCTGACGCCCGCCGAGCCGGCGTTGAAAGTGCCGCATATGGGGTGGAATGAGCTAAACTTCTCCGTCTCCCACCCGCTCTATGCCGGGCTGCGCGCGGGCGACCATGCCTATTTCGTTCATAGCTATCATGCGCGCTGCGCGGAGGAGGCGCATATTCTCGCCACCACCGATTATGGCGGAGCGGTTGCGGCGGTGATTGGGCGCGACAATATTCTGGGTGTGCAATTCCACCCGGAAAAAAGCCAGCATGTCGGCCTACGGCTGCTGGAGAATTTTTTGTGTTTGTAGTGCGCGCCGCTGGTGCTAGGGAATGAGGGAGGTTTATTCCGCCATTGCCTTCGAAAGGTTTGCTTCTCAGAAAGTCATGACCATTAAAGTCGAAAAAATTACGGAATTCCGGCATTCCGACCTGGCGGATCTGGTGCAGGCCACTGAAGACGCCATCCGCGAAGGCATCGGCTTCAACTGGGTGGTGCCGCCGGGCAAGGACGTTCTGGAAACTTATTGGAAGGGCGTGCTGGTGGTGCCGCAGCGCGTGCTGCTGGGCGGCCGGCTGGACGGCACGCTGGCATCCAGCATTCAGTTGGTGCGGCCCGGCGCCTCAAAGGAAACCTCGTCCTTTGCCGCCACGTTGGAAGCGCATTTCGTCGCCCCGTGGGCGCGCGGACACGGGCTGGCCAAGGCCTTGCTGCTGGCGGCCGAACGCCAGGCGCGCGCGGAAGGGTTTTCCGTGCTGAAGCTCTCGGTGCGCGATACGCAGGAACCCGCCATCAAGCTTTACGAGGAAAGCGGTTACATTCTATGGGGCACGCTGCCTACGTATGAATTCGTCAGCACCACCATGGTGCCGGGGCGTTTTTACTATAAAAATCTGGAGCCGATCACAACACTGGTATGATCCTTTACCCCGCCATTGACTTGAAGGACGGCAAATGCGTGCGGCTGCTGCGCGGCGAAATGCAGCAGGCCACCGTGTTTTCCGAGCGGCCGGCCGACCAGGCGGAAGCATTCGAGGCGGCGGGTTTTTCCTGGCTTCACGTGGTGGATCTGGATGGCGCTTTCCAGGGTAAGCCCGCTAACGCGCAGGCCGTGAAAGCCATTCTTGCGCGCGTGAAAATGCCGGTGCAGCTTGGCGGCGGCTTGCGCAACATCGATGTCATCGCCACCTGGCTGGAAGCGGGCGTCGCGCGAGTGATTCTCGGCACGGTGGCACAGAAAAATCCCCTCTTCGTGAAAGAGGTGTGCCGCCGCTTTCCGGATCAGGTAGCGGTGGGCATCGACGCCCGTAACGGCCAGGTGGCGGTGGAAGGCTGGGCCAAGACCTCCGGGCAATCGGCGCTGGATCTGGCACTCAAATTCGAAGATGCGGGGGTGGCGGCCATCATTTACACGGATATCTGCCGCGATGGGGCTATGGAAGGACCCAATGTCGAGGAAACGGTGTCGCTGGCTGCGCGTTTAACCACCCCTGTCATCGCCTCCGGCGGCATTGCCTCGCTGGAACATATTCGCGCCTACGCCCCTTATGAAGCCGAAGGCATTCAAGGACTGATCATCGGGCGGGCCCTTTACGAGGGCAGCTTTACCGCCCGGGAAGCGCTGGACGCCGCTTCCGCTTAAGACACTTTATCTTCTAGCAACCAACCGTACTTACAGCCAAGTTTTTACTCATGGCTTAACAAGTTATTAAACATATCTTGGTGTTCTATTAAGCCCTTTTAATTACCATCATTTATTATCTTTCCTTCTGAAAAAGTTCGGTCGTGCCTTATCAACGCTCCATAGACCGCACGCGCAGCAAGCGGCGAATTCGTTTACTGATCGGGTTCAGCGCGATCATCATGCTGCTGTTTACCACCATGGTGGTCTATCAAAGCCGGCAAGCTTACTTGCAAGCCCTGAAAAGCGGGGAAGACGATGCCCGGCGCCTCACGCGCATTTTGAGCGAGCATGTGGAACTCACTTTCCTCGGGGCGGATTTGGCGCTGCGGCGCGCCATCGAGCGGCAATACATGAATTCGATGTTCGGCGGCACGATTCCGCAATACATGGAGCAGAATTTTCGCATGTGGCTGAACGAAACGCCGCAGATTGCGGCCATGGCGCTGGTGGATGCCCACGGCACGGTGGCCGCGGCGGCGCAAAAACCCGGCTATGAGCGCTGGCTGGATTATTTAAAAAGCGCGCAGGGCGCAAAGCTTTTCGGCTATATGCGCGATACCGATGACGGCGTGGTGTTCGTCGGGCGCCAGAGCACCAAAGACAGTCCCCCGCTGATTCTCATGAGCCGGCGCTACAGCCTGCTGAACGGCGAATTCGGTGGTATTGTTCTTACCGCCATTGACCCGGAATATTTCATCCATTTCTACCAGGCCGCCGCCTTCGGCACCGTCAAATTCATGGCGTTGACGCTGGGCGATGGCACGGCGCTGGCGGAAGGTCCGGCATCTAGCGGCGCCACGGACGCGGTGGTGCGGCGGCTGGCGATGGAGCGGCGCTCTGCGTTGCCCGCCGAAATGGTGGAAGGCACGTATACCCACACTTACACCACCGCCGAGGGGTTGCACATCGCCGCCGGGCGGTTGCTGCAGAATATGCCGGTGTTGGTGACGGTGATTTTATCGGAGCATGATGTGCTGACCGGCTGGCGCCAGTTCCGCGCTCGGGATGCCGGTTTT
>JAFATP010000236.1 GCA_019243895.1 Alphaproteobacteria bacterium | reverse complement strand
CGATGCCATCGATATAATGAATCTGATGCATTAAGGTGCTTCCGAATAAAACGAGTTTCGCTTCGGCCCCCCATTTCCAGTCCGATGCCGGGAGGTGCGAAATAGCGTCGATGAAATCGCCTTTCATCTGACGCCGTAATGCTACCGCGACGGGATGATTGAAGGGGAGCGGCACTATATCATGATCGGTCATATTGTGCTCATAACCAATATGCGCTCACCGTATAATACCCCGCCTGGCCGATCGCTACCAGCGCCAGCGCGAGAGGGAGCTTCATGCGGAAAAATCCGGCGAAAAACGGCCACACGGCGCCCAGGCCCCACCACGTGAACAGCAGCGCGAAGGCCAGCACGCGCGGCGCGATGGTTTCCAGCTTCGGCGTGAGGCGCACGTAAATCTTCCCGCGGTCGCGCATTACCCGCAATGCCCGGCCCATGCCCCAATGCAGCGCGTGGATGCATACCCTTCCCAACACCGCGGCCGCCACCGCGCCCACCGACATCCGCCCGAATTCGCGCAGCGCGAAAAACGCGGCGTCGGCCCGCAGCGGCAGCACGAAACCGCTCAGCGCGGCGTCGATAAACGTTTGTGCGTACATCACCGAGTCACTCATTCGCGGGTAATGCGGCGCCCGGCTCAGAACTTGCGGGAAATGACATAATCCCCGAGCTGGCGCAGCACATCCGCTTTCTTGTCAAACACGTCCAGATGGGAAACGGCCTGGGACGCCAGGATCTGCGCATGCTCGCGCGCGCGGTTAATCCCCAGCACGGACACCAGCGTCGCCTTGCCGGCGATGCGGTCTTTATTCACCGCCTTGCCGGTCTCGGTGCGCGTGCCTTCCACATCCAGCAGGTCGTCCACGATCTGGAAGGCCAGGCCGAGATCATGCGCATAGGCGCGCAGCATCTGGCGCATCATGCCCGGCGCCTTGCCGAGAATGGCGCCGGCTTCGCAGGAAACGGCGAAGAGCTCGCCGGTTTTCAGGCGTTGCAGGCGGATGATCTGATCCACGTTCAACTCTTTATTCTCCGCCTCCAGATCCATCATCTGCCCGCCCACCATGCCGACGAAGCCGGAGGCCACCGCCAGCGAGCGCATCAGCTCGCAGCGCACCGCCGGGTCCGCGTGCACGCGCGAGTCGGACAGCACCTGGAACGCGTAGGTCAGCAAGCCGTCGCCCGCCAGAATGGCCGCCGCCTCGCCGAACACGATATGGCAGCTCGGCTTGCCGCGGCGCACCGCGTCATTATCCATCGCCGGAAGATCGTCATGCACCAGCGAATAGGTGTGAATGAATTCGATGGCGGCGGCGGTTTCAATGGCGGAATCCTGGCTTACGCCGAACAGCCCGGCGGATGCCACGGTGAGGAACGGGCGCAGGCGCTTGCCGCCGGAAAGCACCGAATAGCGCATGGCTTCCAGCACTTTTTCTTCGCCCTGGATATCCTGCGCGCCGTCGTTGGCGGCAAGCTGGCCGCCCATCGGCACCACGGTGACGCCGTCCTGCTCCGGCTCATGCAGCAATTCCGCCATGCGCTCTTCCAGCGCCTCGGCCACCTGTTTCAGCGCTTCTTGCAGACCGCCGCGGAGTCTCACCACCATAGATTCACCATTCCCTTAAAAATAATTGATACCGGAGATCAGCCTTCCTCAAAAGGCTGCAGCGCCGGAGTTCCGTCTTGCGCCCTCATCACCGCTTCCACTTTCATGCGCGCCTCTTCCAAGCGGCGCTGACAGTGAAGCTGCAAGGCGCTGCCGCGCGCATAATCCGCCAGCGCGCTTTCCAGGTCGGTCGATCCCGCTTCCAGCCGCTTAACGATGCGCTCCAGCTCCGTCATCGCCTGCTCGAATGAATAGCCGGTGATATCCGGCGTGGTCGTGTCACTCATGGTCGCGCAAACCCTTTAAACAAAGGAAGAATTTTACCTCAATTGCCGCCGCCGGGCAAGATGAAGTTTGGTGCGCCGCACAAGCAACCTTCACCCTTATACCGCATCACTATGAACTAAAAATTAAAAATCGATGCAGCGACCGTTGATTTCCCAGTCGCCGTAGCGGGTGGGATCAGGTTTCGGCTTAGGCGGCGGCGCGGCGGGCGGGCTGCCGCCGCTATCCGGTGCATCCTCGTTCGCTGCCGGCTTTTTCTTCGGCGCATCACTGGAGTTCATACGTCACCGTCACCTGCTGTTCCAGCGTTTCCAGCCCCGGCAGCACCGGCGGAGGCACCGCTTCCGCCTTGGCCATCGCGGCGGCGAAAACCGGGCGCGGGGCGTCGCGCCAACCGCCCCCCTGAAGCTGGATGGTCATCACCGGGCCGAGCTTCGCACCCGCCGCCGCCGCAAGCTGCGAAGCCTTCGCGCGCGCATCGTCCATCGCCTCCTTGCGCGCCTGCGCCTCCTGTTCCTTGGGATGAGAAAGGGTGAAGCGCAAACCCTGGATGCGGTCGATGCCCGCCTTGGCCAACGCCGCAATCACCTCTTCGGTCTGCTCCTGCTTATCCAGCGTCAATTCGATTGACCGGCTGACCAGGTACCCGTCAAATATCTGCCGGTTAGTGCCCGGCTCGAAACGGTATTGCGGCGCCAGGTAAAACCCCGTGGTCTTAAGCTTCTCCTTCGGCAGGCCGAAGCTTTCCGCCACTTTCATCAGGGCAGCCGCCTGCGCATCGTTTTTCTGCTTGGCCAGCGCCAGCGTTTTTTCCTTATTCTCCAGCGTCACCGGCAGAATGGCGCGGTCGGGCACGGCTTCCACCTTCCCCTCGCCGCTGACCGTGACATTGCGCGGCATCGGCGCTTGCGCCGCGGCGGCGCCGGCCCACAGGGCGGCGGCGGCAAAAAGAATGATGTTTCGGGCCATGACATTTCCTGCGAAGCGGCGTAAAACCTACCACATGCCCGCATCTGTGTCAGCTTCTTTAGCACCCGGCATCGCCGCCCGCCTGCGCGCGCTGGATGCGCTTGCCGCCGTGCTGGACCGCCGGCAGCCGCTGGATGCGGCGCTGGCGGCGCCGCAGCCGAGCCTCTCCGCCGCGGACCGCGCCTTCGTGCAGCTGCTGGTGAATACGGCGCTGCGGCGGCTGGGGCAGCTGGACCTCCTGATCAACCAGTTTCTGGAAAGCTCGCTGCCGCCGGGAGGGCGCATGGTGCGCCACGTGCTGCGGCTGGGGCTTTCGCAGCTGCTTTTTCTGCAGACGCCGCCTCACGCGGCGGTGCATAGCTCGGTGGAGCTGGCGAAGGCGGCGGGGCTGCAGCATTTCGCCCGGCTGGTGAACGCCCTGATGCAGCGCGGCGTGCGCGAGGGAGCAGCGCTGGCGGCGGCGCAGGATGCCGCATTATTGAACACGCCCGGCTGGTTGTGGGAAAGCTGGACGGCCGAATATGGGGAAGCGCAGGCCCGCCTGATTGCGGAGAGCAACCTCGGTGAGCCGCCGCTGGACCTCACCGTCAAAGGAGAGGCGGAAGCATGGGCGCGCCGTTTGGAAGGCGAAGCGATTCCTCCTTGCACCGTGCGCCTGCACCGCGCCGGGAATGTGCCCGGCCTGCCCGGTTATGCGCAGGGGGAGTGGTGGGTGCAGGACGCAGCCGCTTCCTTGCCGGCGCGCCTGCTGATGGAAGCGATGGGCGAAGCGCAAGGCGCGCGCGTGGTGGATTTATGCGCCGCGCCCGGCGGTAAAACGGCGCAGCTCTGCCTGTCGGGAGCCGAGGTGACGGCGGTGGATATCTCGGAAAATCGCATGGCGCGGCTTAAAGAAAATCTCGCGCGGCTGAAACTGCGCGTGCATTGCGTGGTGGCGGACGCCGCGCGCTGGCAGCCGGATTTCCCACCGGACGCCATCCTGCTGGATGCGCCCTGCTCGGCCACCGCCACCATCCGCCGCCATCCGGACATCGCCCGGCATCGCACGCCTGAGGATGTTCAACGCCTCGCGGCGCTGCAGGCCAAGCTGCTGCGCCATGCTTTTTCCCTATTAAAACCCGGTGGAATGCTGTGTTATGCCGTCTGTTCGATCCAGCGGGAAGAAGGCGAGGACCAGGTTAAACAAATGGTGCATGACAACCCCTTGGCCAAGATATATAAAACTATTCCAGTCCTTTCCGCGCTCGGCGTGGGAGACGGATTTTACATCGCCTTACTCACAAAGGAATCATGATGAGCAAACAAAAAAAGCCCCGGCCGGAGGATATTGCAATTACATGGCCTTACAGGGATTTCCAGAAACCAGGTATTACCGCGGAAAACCGGGAAGGGCATAGCCTTCTTTCGCCGGCTTCCCATTACGGGTTTTCCGCAAGCGCCAATTAATTATGGCAGCCCCCGCCATCGCCCCTTCCATTCTTTCCGCCGATTTTTCGCGGCTGGGAGAGGAGGTGCGCGCGGTGACGGCGGCAGGCGCCGACCTGATTCACATCGACGTGATGGACGGGCAGTTCGTGCCGAATCTCACGCTGGGGCCGTGCGTGGTAAGCGCGCTGCGCCCGCATAGCGCGCTGCCGCTGGACGTGCATCTGATGATCGCCACGCCGGAGCGCCTGAGCGAAGCCTTCGCGCGGGCGGGCGCCGATATTCTCACCGTGCACGCCGAGGCCGTCACTCACCTGCACCGCACGCTGACATTCATTAAAAGCCTGGGCGTGCGGTGCGGCGTATCGCTGGTGCCCTCCACCGACGCCGCCGCGCTGGAATACGTGATGGATGTGGTGGATTTGATCCTGGTGATGACGGTGAACCCCGGCTTCGGCGGCCAGGAATTCATCCCGGCGCAGCTGGAAAAAATCCGGCGCATCCGCGCCATGATCGATGCCTCGAAGCGCAACATCGCGCTGGAGGTGGACGGCGGCATCAATGCGCAGACGGCACGCGCGGCGGTTGCGGCGGGCGCCGATGTGCTGGTGGCAGGCTCGGCGGTGTTCAACGGCGGGGATTACGCAGCCAATATCCGGAGTTTGAGAGGCTAATGGCGCGCGCGGCCGTTTGTCCGTTATGCGGCCGGGCGCAAGCGGCGGCCTTTGCCCCTTTCTGCTCCCTGCGCTGCAAGGAGGTGGACCTCCACCGCTGGCTTTCCGGCACATACGCCGTGCCGGGCGAGGAGATTCCCGCCGATGAAGAAAATCCGGACGCAGCAGAGGAAATATGAGCGCTGTCCGCGGTTTCGCCAAGCCTTCGGTGTTACCTGGCTTCCGCCTGGCACTGGGCTTTTCGGTATTTTACCTAAGCGTGATCGTGCTGATTCCGCTTTCCGGATTGCTGATGGCCACCGCCACGCTTTCTCCGGCGGAATTCTGGCGCATCGTCACCGATTCGCGGGTGCTGCATGCCTATCGCTTAAGCTTCGGCCTGGCGCTGCTGGCGGCAGCCATTGACTGCGTGTTCGGGCTGATCATCGTGTGGGTGCTGGTGCGTTACCGCTTTCCGGGACGGCGCATTTTCGATGCGATGGTCGATCTTCCTTTCGCGCTGCCGACGGCGGTGGCGGGCATTTCGCTGGCGGCGCTCTATGCCCCCAGCGGCTGGATCGGGCAATATACCGAGCGCCTGGGCCTGCACATCGCTTTCGCGCCGCCCGGCATTCTGATTGCGCTGATGTTCGTCGGCCTGCCGTTCGTGGTGCGCACGGCGGAGCCGGTGCTGCGCGACATCGACGCCGAAGCCGAAGAAGCCGCCGCATCGCTCGGCGCCACGCGCTGGCAGACGTTCCGGCGGGTGATTCTGCCCTCGCTGACGCCGGCCCTGGCGACGGGGTTCGCCATGGCGTTCGCGCGCGGGCTTGGCGAATACGGCTCGGTGATCTTCATCGCGGGCAATATTCCGCACGTGTCGGAAATCGTGCCGCTGCTGATCGCCATCAAGCTGGAGCAGTATGACGTTCCTGCCGCCACCGCGATTGCACTGGTAATGCTGGTCATCTCCTTTCTGCTGCTTTTTGCCATCAACCGCCTGCAGGACTGGTCCGGCAGCCGCCGGAGGGCGCATTGATGCATCAGCCCACGCACGCGCCCTGGTGGCAACGCGCCGTGCTGGTGCTGACGGCGCTCGGCTTCATTTTCATTCTTATCGCGCTGCCGCTGGCCGTAGTGTTCGCCGAAGCGCTGGCCAAAGGATTCGATGCCTATCGCGCCGCGCTTCTGGAGCCGGACGCCCAATCCGCCTTGCGGCTGACCCTGCTGGTGGCGGCCATCGCCGTGCCGCTGAACATGCTCTTCGGTCTGGCCGCGTCCTGGGCGGTGGCAAAATTCGAGTTTCGCGGCAAGCGGCTGCTGGTGACGCTGATCGACCTGCCGTTTTCGGTATCTCCCGTCATCGCCGGCCTGATTTATGTACTGCTGTTCGGCACCCAGCACGCCTTCGGCAAATGGCTGGTTTCCCATGGCGTCCAAATCATTTTCGCGGTGCCGGGCCTGGTGCTTGCCACCTTGTTCGTCACGTTTCCTTTCGTGGCGCGAGAGTTGATTCCGCTGATGGAGGAACAGGGCACGGAAGCGGAGGAAGCCGCCATCATGCTGGGCGCATCCGGCTGGAAAACCTTCTGGCGCGTGACCTTGCCCAATATCCGCTGGGGGCTCTTATACGGCGTGCTGCTCTGCAATGCGCGGGCGATGGGCGAGTTCGGCGCGGTCTCGGTGGTTTCCGGCCACATTCGCGGAGAAACCACCACCCTGCCGCTGCATGTGGAAATTCTCTACAATGATTACAATTTTGTCGGCGCGTTCGCGGTGGCCTCCCTGCTCACCCTGCTCGCGCTGTTGACGCTGGCCTTAAAAGCGTTCATTGAACTGCGGTATCAGGATGAACCTTCAACCGATGCCCCGCTATGACCATTCACGTGCGCGACGTTAGCAAGTTCTTCGGCGATTTTCCGGCGGTGAACCACGTGAACCTGGAAATCGGGACGGGAGAGCTGGTGGCGCTGCTGGGCCCTTCCGGCTCCGGCAAGACCACGCTGCTGCGCATCATCGCGGGGCTGGAATTCGCTGACACCGGCACGGTGCTGATCGACGGCGAGGACACCGCCACCATGCACGCCAAGGAGCGGCATGTGGGCTTCGTGTTCCAGCATTACGCGCTGTTCAAGCATATGACGGTGTTTGACAACGTTGCGTTCGGGCTCACCGTGCGCCCGAAGGCAACGCGCTTAAGCAAGCGCGAGATTGAAAACCGGGTGATGGCGCTGCTGCGGCTGGTGCATCTGGACCAGTTCTATGACCGTTACCCCAGCCAGCTTTCCGGCGGCCAGCGCCAGCGCGTAGCCTTGGCTCGCGCCCTGGCGGTGGAGCCCAAGCTGCTGCTGCTGGACGAGCCTTTCGGCGCCCTGGACGCCAAGGTGCGCAAGGAATTGCGCCGCTGGCTGCGCCGCCTGCACGATGATCTGCAGATCACCAGCATCTTCGTGACGCACGATCAGGAAGAAGCGATGGAAGTGGCCGACCGCGTGGTGGTGATGAACCGCGGCACCATTGAGCAGATGGGCACGCCCGAGGAAGTGTATCATTCTCCCGCCAACGGTTTTGTGTATGATTTTCTAGGCAATTACAATGCATTCGCCGGATGGCGCGACCATGGCGGCAAACTGCGCCTAAGCGATGAAGACGTGTGGGCCGCGCCGCCGCCCGCGCCGATACCGACTAAATCCGGCGCATGGCTCGCGCGCTACCCGGAAGTGAGGCGGCTGATGGGGAAAGTGGCGCCTTCGCTGCTGGAGCCGAAACCGCTGCCGGCGGCGGCCCAGCCGGAAGCGCCGCCCGCGCCGCACGAAGGGGTGCCGGTGCGCGTGTTCGCCCGCCCGCATGAGATGTTCATCACGCGCGATCCGGAGGCCGGCATGGAATATATTCCCGTTACGGTGCTGCATATCAATCCGGTGGGGCCGCTGGCCAAGCTGGAGCTGGAGCGGCGGGACGGCACGGTGTTGCAGGCGGAGGTGCCCAAGACCATCCTGGATGCGCTTAAAATTCAGAAACGCGACCGGATTTTCGTGCGGCCGAAACAGGTGCGGGTGTTTGAGTAAACCGCTTCACGTCAGGAAAGCCATTTCACCAGCCGCAGAATGCCCATGGACGACGGGCGGCTGTGAGGAGAAACCTCCCGGCCATGCGGTTGCGGATTATGCACATAATGCGCATAGGCTTTATATAGCATCTCCGCATTGGCAAGAGTAGGCATCCATCCCAGCTCCCGCTTAATCTTTTCGGTGCTGAAGATGAAATTCTCCCCAATCATCTTGCAATGGTAAGGCCCAAGCGGCGACAGCCCCAATCGGTGGCAGAGGCGCAGAACGCTGAGAGCGGGCTGGCGCGGCAGACGATGCAGACGGGCGCTGCTGCGAGCCTTGTCGATGATGTGCTGATACACTTCGGATAACATCGGCACGTGGTCGGAACCAACATGAAAGACGCCGCTGCCCTTATACTGCATACTGCGGAGACAGGCATCCGCCAGATCTTCCGCATAAACGAACTGGTAGCGATTCCGACCCCCGCCAATGACCCATATCCGCCTATTTTCGCGGATAAAATCGAACAGAATGGTCAATAACCCCATTCTGCCGGCATCGATGATGGTGGGACAACGGAGAATAACGGTTTGCACCTTATCCGGGTGGCGCTGAAGAATCCTTTCCGCTTCCAGTTTCGAGCGGCCGTAGCGCTCCGCGGGCGCTGGCGGATCTTCCTCCGTCACCGGCCTGACGAATCCCTTCGACCACAGACAATTAGAGGAGATAAACACGATCTTGCGCACATGATGCGTCTCGCATAACTCCACCAGCGACTGCGTGGCCCCGACATTGGACGCCCACAGCCGTGAAGCATGCGCGCGGTCATGCGCCAGAATCGCCGCGACGTGGAACACGCAACGAAAGCGATATTCGGCAAAGAGGCCCTGCATCAGCGTCTTGTCACCTATATCGCCCGTGACGGAGGTAAGCAGGGAATGCCTCAGCGGATCTTCCAGCAGGTCCACCGAAACGCAGCGGTACCCTCTCTCCAAAAGGTAGCGTTTTAGGATAGCGCCGAAAAAGCCCGCGCCGCCGGTGATAAGAACGGTGTTATCTTCCCGCATTTCCGCTTTACAACATTCCCGCATATTGCAGCATAAAGCACAGGCCGCCGCCGGCAAATGAAATAAGCAATAAAAAACCCGCTTCCGCAAACGCCGGATATGCCTTCCATACGTCTTCCGTCACCTGGCCGAGCAGCGCAATGAAGGGAACCAGGACGGGGAAGGTCATCCGCGCGTCATGCGTCACGACCGTGGCAATCAATAGGCGGTTGCAGAGCTGGGCGAAAAGAGCGATCGCGATGCAGATTTGGGTGAAACGGCGGTCAGCGCCGCCGGAGGACAGCAAGGAACCCGCGACGGCATACAACACGAGAAGAACGAGATTGATATTCAGCCACCCGGCCAGCCAAGGCGCGGGCCAGGTAAAATGTCCGAAGAGCGCGCTTTTCAGATAGGAATTCCAGAATAGCTGCCTGCCTGTCTTATCTTCAAAAATACTCCAATACGGTTGATGCAGAAGCGTATCGACATCGAATGTGATGAATTTAAAAAGGTTGTTCGACGTACGGATGCTGGGCAGCAGCGGGTCCATGCCCAGATTGCCGATGATTACGTTCGCGGACTGGGTATGATGCATATTATAATAGGGGCTGAAGTAGCTAAGACCTGAAGAAAGGTCTAAAAACAGCTACGATGTATAAGCGTAAGAGTAGATTAACAGGCCGGCAGCAAGGGAAGCTGATCGAACATTTTGTTTCTGGCGCAACCGCTCGCTCTGCGGCGGAAGTGGT
>JAFATP010000022.1 GCA_019243895.1 Alphaproteobacteria bacterium | reverse complement strand
CGCCTGCAGCGTGCCGGTAGCCTGCGTGGTCAAATTCACGCTGCTGGCGGTGGCCAGCGAGCCAAGGCCCAGATTGCTGCGCGCAGTGGCGGCGGTGACGTCGCTCAAATTATTCGCGGCCTGGCAGAACGTGCCGAAGGACACAGCGGCGGCATTGGCGGTGGAACCGGTGGAGTTGCCGACCAGCGAGGTTGCCGCCACCTGCTGGAATTTAGCATACGTCACCGCGTTATTGGCGATGGTGGTGGCCAGCGACCCGGCGGAATTGGTCACATCCCCCGTCAATGCCGGGTGCTGCGCCGCCTGCAGCGTGCCGGTAGCCTGCGTGGTCAAATTCACGCTGCTGGCGGTGGCCAGCGAGCCAAGGCCCAGATTGCTGCGCGCAGTCGAGGCGCTGCCGACATCCGAAAGATTATTGGACGGTTGCAGCACCTGCGCCGTGTCCAGCGTGGAGGCGCTGCCCAGCACGTTCGCCTGGAACGTGCCGTTGGCGGTCGAATTGGTCAGCAGCGTCAGGAACACCGTATCGCCTGCGTTCAGCGCCGAAAGCACCACCGTGCTGCCGTCATTGGCCAGGATGCCGAAGGCGTTGCTGCCGGTGTTCTTGATGGTCAGCTCCCAGCCCGGCGGAATGGAATTGCCCGTGTTCATCGCCGGCAGGATCAGGTTCTTGCCGGTAGCGGAAAAGCTGATGTTCTGCACGCTGGCCAGCGGATTGGTGAGCGTGATGTTGGTGGCGGAGGAGGCAGGCGCGTTGACGCTGATATTCATACCCAGGTTGCTGCGCGCGGTGGCGGCGGTGACGTCGCTCAAATTATTCGCGGTCTGGCAGAACGTGCCGAAGGACACGGCGGCGGCGTTGGCGGCGGAACCGGTGGAGTTGCCGACTAATGAGGTGGCCGCCACCTGCTGGAATTTAGCATACGTCACCGCGTTATTAGCGATGCTGGTGGCCAGCGACCCGGCGGAATTCGTGACGTCCCCCGTCAATGCCGGGTGCTGCGCCGCCTGCAGCGTGCCGGTGGCCTGCGTGCTTAGATTCACGCTGCTGGCAGTGGCCAGCGAACCGAGACCCAGATTGCTGCGCGCAGTGGCGGCGGTGACGTCGCTCAAATTATTCGCGGTCTGGCAGAACGTGCCGAAGGACACGGCGGCGGCATTGGCGGTGGAACCGGTGGAGTTGCCGACCAGCGAGGTGGCGGCCACCTGCTGAAGCTTGCCATAGCTCACCGCGTTATTGGCGATGCTGGTGGCAAGCGATCCGGCGGAGGTGGTGACATCCCCCGTCAGCGCCGGGAAATTGGCGGCGGCCAGCGTGCCGGTGACGTCGCTGGCGAGGCTCACGCCGGTCTGCGTGGCGAATACGCCGCCGCTGACCTTGACAAAGCCGGTGCCGGCGGCGGTTTTAATCACGGCGCCGCTGCTGCCGTTGAACAGGGCGATCTGCCCGTCCGTGGAGCTTCCCGGCCCCGTGACGCCGCTATCCCCCACCCAGGCGGTGCCGTTATAGACATAAAACGCGCCGACGCTGTTCACCCATAAATGCATGCCCTGGTTGGGCACGATGAAGCGCCAGATTTGATCGAAATACGCGATATTCTTCGCCTGCCCCGCCCACGCGCCGGTGGGAGAGGCGGCCACGATATATACATCCCCCGCGGCGGGGCTGGAGGGCGGGGCGCTTAGCGTCATGTCTTTGACGCCGGTGTTCATCAGCGCGTCGATGGCGACCAGCGCGGTGTTCACCGTCACCTCCTTCTGCGCCTGCGACGGGTCGATAAGGGCGATGCCCAGGTGGCTGGTGGTGGTCATGCGGTTGCACTCCTTAAAAAATAGTCGAAATTGTTGAGATGGTGTGGTAAAGGGCGTTATGCCCACGATGGATCAGGTCAATGCGCAGATCGCGGCTTTGCCGCACCGCTATATCTTCTTCACGCGCAAGGAAATCCGGGCGCTGCCGGAAATATTAGATGAGCGCGAGCATATCCTGGCGCTCACCTCCGGCATTGTGAACAGGGAAACATGGCTGGCGGTGTGCACGGAGCAGCGGCTGCTGTTCATCAACCGCGGCATGCTGTTCGGCCTGCGCCAGGTGCAGATGCCGCTTTCGCGCGTGCAGTCCATCGATCACGGCTACGGCATCTTTTACGGCTTTATCCGCGCGTGGGACGGCATGGAATATTTCACGCTGCAAACGGTGCTGCGCTCTTCCATCGATCCGTTCGTGCAAACGGTGCAGCATTGGATGGCGCGGGCGACGCGCCCCCCCGCCCCCATTCAACCCGCCGCCGCACCGGCGATGGACCTCGCCTCCCAGCTGGAGCGCCTGGCCGCATTGCGCGACCACGGCACGCTGACACAGGAAGAATTCGAAGCGCAGAAGAAAAAGCTGCTGGCAGGGTAGCGCGGTTTTTTCCGTCATTCCCGCACGGGTTCATCGTCATTGCGAGCGCAGCGAAACAATCCAGCAAATAAATAATAGATTGCTTCGTCGCGTTGCTCCTCGCAATGACGAGGGTGAATGCCGTCACCGTCATTGCGAGCGCAGCGAAGCAATCCAGCGTCACCGTCATTGCGAGCGCAGCGAAACAATCCAGCGTCACCGTCATTGCGAGCGCAGCGAAGCAATCCAGCGAATACATAATAGATTGCTTCGTCGCATTGCTCCTCGCAATGACGAGGGGGAAAAATGCCAGCACTCACACCACGGCGCTGGCGCCGTAGCCTCTGCCCACCACCGCGGAGAGCTGATACACGCGCACGGAGACGCTGCTTTGCGTGCCGCCGAAATCCGACGCCTGCTGCGCGGCGGTGTAGCCGGCCGATGGCGCAGAAAGCCCGGAGAGCGTGCGCACCACCGCTCCGCTCTGCAAAATATCCACCTCATACGCTTCGGCGCCCTCGTTCAGCGGCACGTCCACGTAATCCTGCCATTCGCCGGAGACGCGCGTGCGGCGCACCCAGCTGATGGTCAGATTGCCGCTGCCGTCGCGCGCGCCCTGCACCTGCGACGGCGCGTAAGGCTTGGCGCAGATGCCGGTATACGTGTTGCCCAGGGCCTGCGTGCCGTCCAGCGTGCCGCCGAACGTTACGGGCTTGTAAAAGCGCGGCAGGTTCAGCAGGTGCGGCGGCACCGCCTGCTGCGCCAGCGAGCCGTCCAGCAGCACGAAGCGCTCGCCGGCGGCGTGCGTGCCGATCGCCCACTCCGTGCCCTGCCTGCCGCGAAGCAACCCGGAAAGCCGGTATTGCCCGGCGGAGAGCAGCGTGGCGGTGGTGAATTGGAGCAGCTCGTTGCCCAGCAGCGCCGCGTTGCCGCCGTTCAGCACGGAGAGCCGGGGGATGCTTTGCAGCTGGCCGTGCGCGAGCGCCACGGTGACGGCGGAGGTTTCATCGAACACGCAATACGGCCCGGAGCCGAGCGCGGTGACGGCGGTTCCCATCGCCGCCTGGGTGGTGATGTCCAGCACCGGCTGAAAGCTGCCGCCGCCGTCATCGGAGCGATAAAGGGCCGCGCCCGGCCAGTTGGCGGTGCTGCCGGCGGCGGCATAGCGCAGCGTTAAAGCGGCGGCGGCATCGCCGGGAAGCGCCGGCATATCCAGCATGTCCAGCAAAGTGGCGGCCAGCGGCGTGATGGAGCCGGTGCCGTTTTCTCCCTGCCCCGGCGGGGTATAGAAATCATACGCCGAAATATCCTCCGCCACCGCCTCCACGTGCAGCATTCCCGGCGCGGCCAGCGTGACGGAGGTGACGCGCATGCGGTGGGTCACCCCTTCCGCCGTCACGTCGATCACATCGGCGCAATCCAGCGCGGCATAGCGCATCGGCAGACGGAACGCATACGCCACGCGCGACACCCACAGGGTGAACAGCGTGGTGTCGGCGACGGTCTTTGCCACCTGGTCGGCGAACACCAGCGGCAGGCTGACGGTGGCCGCCTGCCGGCTCCGCGTCACGGCGCGGGCGGAATATTGCGTGGCGGGCTGGTAATTGCTCAGGCGGCTCATATACACCACGTTCACGCGCTGCGGCAGCTCCAGCTCCTGCGCCCGCGTGATGGACAGCAGCCGGGACGCGCCGTTTTGCGCCTGCGGCACCAGCATATCATCCGTGATGCTAAGCGCGGGCGTACCCCCGCGGGGTATGAACTTCAACACGCCGTCCGATTCGCAGGTATCGAAGAAATACCCCTGCTCCAGCTGCTGAATGCTGGCGCGGATGCTCTGCTGCGCCCCGACGGCGAAGCCTTCCACCTGGTCGGTGATGGCGCTGACGTCGTAATCGGCGGGTTGCAGGCCCGCCCGCGCGCAGAGATCGGCCACAATGGCGGCCAGCGAGGAAACGCCGAGCTTGCCTTCCGTCCAATGCCCGTATTGCCAGTTCGGCCCGTCGCCCCACACCGCCGTCAGATCCGGGAAGTAAGGATAGGGCCGCGCATCCCACGTCCACAGGAATTTGCGCTCGATCATGGCGGAGCCCTGCCAGGCCGCTTCGGTGGCGGTGATGCCGGCGCGCTGCGCGCGGAAATCAACGCGCCCGCGCGAAAAATAAGGGAAAGCGCTCAAGGCGCTGGCGGAATCGTAAAACACGTTGGGCTGGTTGGCCGAGCCGTCCACGCTGGGAAAGCCATATTCGGTGAACCAGATTTTCTTGGATTGCGGCACCCAGGCGGTGGATACCCCGTTGGGGTTTACGTGCGCGTTCGACCACCACCAGGCAATATTCTTCCACGCATACGGCGCGGCAAGCGGCGCGGTGACGGTGCGGCTGCCGTCGGTGAAATAGAAATCATAGCCTTCGCCGCTGGTCCAGCCGTCAATCAGCGGCTGCACGGCATACGTTGCGTCCTGCGGCGCATCGGCCAGCGGGAAATAAGCGTCGATGCCCACCACGTCTATATTCGGGGAAGCCCACAGCGGATCAAGCTGATACCAGCCGCCGTCGGTATGGTGATATTCGCTCCAGTCGGCACCGTAGGTGACGATGACGCCGCCGCCGAGCGCGGATTTCACCGCGGCGGCGAGCGAAACCAGCTGCGTCACCGCTGGATACGAGCCGGGGGTATCGGTGACGGCGGTCAGCCCCTTCAGCTCCGAGCCGATGATAAATGCATCCACCGCGCCCGCCGCAATGCTCGCATAATGGTTTATAAATCGATTATAACCGTTTGTCTTTGTGAAAAAATTTGCTACATTGGCGGCGCTTCCCGTGAGCAGCCCGCGCCACGGCTTGCCGTCCATGTCCATCACCAGCAGCGGGTATAGCGCCACCTTGTATCCGCGCCGCCGCAATTCGGCCAGCAGCCGCAATAGCGAAGCGTCATCGGGCGTGCCGCCGTAGCGGGGGCTGCCCTCGATCAACGTGATCTGGTGCGCGGTGTCCCGCGTATATCCCGCCACGCCCCAGGCATTGGGCGCGGTGCTGCCGCCGCTTTGATATTCCACCCCCGGAACGATGGTGCAGCTGCCGGCGTCCAGGCTGTTGCCGAACCAGCACGCCGCCACGCTCACCCATTGCACGTTCGGACAGGTATCCGCCAGCTGATCAAGCGCCAGCAGCACATTGGCCTCGCCGCTGACGTTCTGCATGTTGACGGCTTCCTGCGCGCCGGTCGCCGCAAAGCCGCCGCCGGTGGAAACGCCGGGCGTCTTATACTCCACCAGGGTATCATACACGAACTCGCCCGCGCCGGGGATCAGCACCATGCCGTCGATCATGTTCTCAACGATTTGCCCGTCATAGTCAGGGTATTGCGCTTTTTTCTGCACCTCGAACGTGAAGTTGGGAATGCGGTTGCCGTAATCGGCCAGCGGGAAGTTTTCGATCACCACATAGGCAAGCCCGCGATATGCCGGAGTGGCCGGCCCGCCGTCAATACCGGCCATGAAGCTGTCCGGCGTCTGCGCCTCGTCCCCCAGATACACCCGCATGGTATATTGCGAGAGATCCAGCAGCTTGGCGTCCGCCCAGACGCGCCATACTGCGTTGATCGGCCCCTCGCAGACGGCAATGGCCAGCGACACGCTGTAGCTGTAAGTGGTGGAAGTCTGCGTCACCTTGCCGCCGCCGCCCTTGCCGCCGCCGGTGGAGGAGGAAGAGCTGGTGGTGGTGACGGTTTCCCGGATCGGGGTGGACCAGATCATGTTGCCCGCCAGCCGCACCGAGCCGTAAACGATGGGGATCATCTTGCCGTAGGTGGAGGTCTGCACCGCCAGATCGGCCAGGCGCGGCCCCGTGCGGCTGATCTGCGTATCCGCCCCGAACAGGCTGTTGTCGATATAGCTGCCCGCCAGATTCCCGAGCGCCCGCCCGATGATGGCGCCGCCGGGAATGCCGGTGGCGCCGCCGAGCGCCCCGCCCGCCGCCGAAAGGATAATTGATGCCATAGGAATTCTGGTATAAAAGGAGTTGCATTATGCAGGAGAGAAGTAATGAGCCGTCACAAGTTAGAGCGCGAGCACTCCCCCACGCTTGTTCACAGAGTGAATGTCTCCGCGTATGTGAATAAATCCCCGCCGCTCTCTGCCTTGCATGGCGAGATGCTACGGCAATTA
>JAFATP010000007.1 GCA_019243895.1 Alphaproteobacteria bacterium | reverse complement strand
GGAGGAAACGACCGCAGCCGCGCCGCTTGCGGGTGAATTGGAGCCGTTGCTGCGGCAGGCCAAGGAGCAGAACCCCGAACTGCAAACCTTGCGCGCGCAGCTGCGCGCGGCGCGCCAGGAGACGGAAGCGGAACGGGCATCGCATTACCCCACCGTCAGCGCCGTCGGTTATGCGGGAGAGAATCCCATCCGCGATCACGAGCAGTTAAATTCTAATTACGCGGCCGCCGGCATTACCCTCAGCATTCCCGTCTTCACCGGCGGCAGACTTTCCGCCATCGAAAAGCGCGCCGAGTACCAGGCGCGGGCGGTGGAGCAGGATTTATTCGACAGGGAAAACCAGATCGCGCGCGAAGTGCGCCAGAGCTGGAACAATACGCAGACCGCTTATAAAAACATCAGCGTCAGCGAGGCGCTGCGGCAAACCAGCGCGGAAGCCCTGGAGCTGACCCAGGCCCGCTATGACATCGGCAAAAGCTCGATTGTCGATCTGGCGCAGGCGCAGCTTAACCAGACCCAGGCCGAAATCGCCTATTCCAACGCCACTTATGAATACCTGATCCAGCGCGCGCTGCTGGATTATAAAACGGGCGCAAGGCCTCCCGCAGGCGGATAACCGTCAACCCTATCGCGTATTTATGCTTCGGCGGATATGTGCCATAGCATGGATAATCTTTCCGACGGCACATTATTCGCGCTGGAACAGGCGGCGGTGCTGGTTTGCGCGGTGGTGGCGGCCAAGCTGTTGCAGGTTCTGCTGTTGAAGTTTTTCCTGAGATTAAGCAATTGGTTTCACCTGGAGCTGAATGAAAGGATCGAGCAGCGTGCCCGCAAGCCGCTGTTATTCCTTCTCACCTTCATCGCCCTCTCGGTGGGACTGCATATAACGGCGCTGCCGGACCCATGGATGACGCGTTTGCAATTGATTCTGCGCGGATTGGGCATTGCCTCCGTGGGCTGGCTGGCGGCGGCAATCACTTCCGGTACCGGCGACTGGCTGGTGAAACGCTATAGCGAGCGATTCACCGATGCGGATATGCGCGATCCGCTGGCAACACGGCGCTTCGCCACGCAGGTGCGCGTGCTGACACGGGTGCTAATCGCCATTATCCTGGTGCTGACCCTGATCGGCATCGCACTGGTGATTCCCGGCCTGCGGCAGCTTGGCCTGAGCCTGTTCGCCTCCGCGGGCGTGGCGGGAATCGTTATCGGCGTGGCGGCAAATTCAACCCTCTCCAACCTGATTGCCGGCATTCAGGTGGCGTTGACGCAGCCGATATTACTCGGCGATCAGGTGGTGGTGAACAGCCAGTCGGGCATCATCGAGGAAATTACCGCAAGCTATGTGGTGGTGCGAACGGGGGATTTGCGGCGCATCATCGTGCCGCTGAATTATTTCATGCAGAACCCGTTCGAGAACTGGACGTATCATGACCCCTCCATGTTCGGGAATGTGCTCCTCTACGCGGACTATACCGTGGATGTCGATTCGCTGCGCCGGGAGCTGACGCGCGTGGTGGGGAAATCGGCCAAATGGAACCAGAAAAAATGTGAATTGACGGTCAGCAACTGCAAGGAGCATACGCTTGAACTGCAGGTGACCGTGAGCGCGCGCAACGCGGCGGAGTTGGGCGACCTTCAGAACGAGGTGAGGGAAAAGATGGTGACATACCTGCAGCAACAACAGCAGCGGGCGCTGCCGAGGTTCCGCTTGTCGGTCAAGGAAGGGCTGGCGGCAGAGAGTTAAGCCTGTTTATAGCACACTCTATCGCATTCGCGGATGTAATGCAGGATGCGCGAGGCGGGCAGGGGCTTGCCGATAAAGCCGTAAGCGCCCTCGCGGGTGGCCTGCGCGATGGTGCCTGGGTCGTCATCGCCGCTTATCACCACGATTTTGACGCGTTCGTCATAGATGCGCATCACCTGGAGCACATCCAGCCCGTTGTATTTCCGGTCGCCAAGATGGATGTCAAGAAACACCAGGTCCGGCGCCATCCGCACAAACGCATTGATGGCGTCTTCCACCGTGGCCGAAATAACCCGCGCGCAATTCTGGCCGGCAAGCATTTTTCGCATGAATTCGCACGCGACCGGGTCGTCCTCCACCACCAGCACATGCAGCGCGGGCGGCGGCGGTTCGTTGGGGAAGCAGGGCATCGGCATTATGACCTCTCTGGTTTAACGTTTGGAATACGATAGTTTTTATCGCCCATGCGCACGATGACATCGCCAAGCGGCGGGGTGGCGCGCGCATCGCGCTCAATTTCGATGATGATGCGCATCCGGGAAGGCACCGATGTCTCCGGTGCCTCGGCAGCAATGCGGATGTCTGACACATGCCGCACTTCAGCCAGCGCATCCCATACCGCTTGCTCCGGCATACCGGCACGCAACACCACGCTTGAGCGTTGCACGGCGCGAGCCGCAGGCAGTGCCCGCGGCGAGGCGGCGGTTTCTTTCAGCTCCTGCAGCGCGTGGAGCGGGTCGCCAGTGGAGAACAACCGTTCGCGCGGCGCAAAA
>JAFATP010000280.1 GCA_019243895.1 Alphaproteobacteria bacterium | reverse complement strand
CACAGCGTTAATGTTCAAAGAGCGAAACGAAACTCGACGGCGATCATACAGATGCAAAAGGAGAAGTCAAGGGAAGTTGGCGGCTCTCATTTAATACGCCCGTCGATCCACTCCACAATATCCTGCGCCACGGTGTCGCGCTGCTGGTCGCGCAGCAGCATGTGCCAGCCGTTGGGGTAACGGATGAAGGCGGCATGCGGCATCGCCTGTCGCGCATCGGCAATGGGGCCGCCGGGAATCACTTCGTCATGCGCGCCGTAAAGCAGCAGCGCCGGTGTTTGTAAGCGGGGCATGTCCGCATAGGCGCGGTCCATCAGGCGCACCAGTCCTAAAATGGCATCGGTGCGGGTGGCCTTGATGAAGAGCGGGTCTTTATTGATTTCCGCCATCACCTCTTTATTGTCGCAGGCCTGCACCTGCAGCTCCTGGCCGGAAAGCCGCCACGCCGGAAAGCTGTGCGCCAGCAGCCACAGCGGCAGGCGGAAAAGCGGGTTCATGCGGTGGCCGCCCCACAGCGCGGGCGCCAGCAGGATCGCACCGTCCACCTTCGGGAAATCGGGCTCGGTGAGCGCGGCCACCGCCACCGCCCCGCCCATGCTCTCGCCCATGATATAAAGCGCCGCGCCGGGGTGGCGCGCGCGCAGCAACTCCACCATGCGGCGCAAATCGCCGGTCAGATTCGCCTCGCCGGGCCACACTCCCGGTTCCGGCGCAGCGCCGAAGCCGCGCTGGTCATACGCATAGGTGGCAATGCCGCGCGCGGCGAAATAACCGCCGGGCAGCGTGAAGGCGTGGCTGTAATCATTAAACCCGTGCACGGCGGCGATCACCGCGCGGGGGGCGGAGACGGGCAGCCATGCCCGCAGCGGCAGGCGCGCACCGTCACCCGGCAGGAACACCCCTTCCAGCCGCTGCACGCCCTTTTTGGCGGTAGTTTTGGCGGCAGCCTTGGCGGGAACCGGGCTCGCCTCCAAGGCGGGCGGAGAGATAGGCACGGCAGCCTCCTGCATTTTCGGCGCGCACGCGGATACCAGCATCATCATGATCACTGTCCTTCGCATGGTTTCCCGCGCTTATACGCGCTGCCGCCGTCCTGTCCAATGATTTTGCATTTTTCCCCTTCCGGACCGCCCAGATCGCATTTAAGATATATCTTAAGAAACCGGTTTCTTAAACGCAAGGCATCAGCGGAAGCGGCGGTGATTGGCAGCCGTTTCCCCGCATGCGCAATGACAGCAGGCCGAAGGCGCGGCGCCGGGCTGGGTGAGAGCATCCCCTCGCCCGGGCGCGCCTGACCGTAAGTCCCGCCGAGCGCAGGCGCGCCCTTGCGTCTTCTGCCCATCAGTGGCCGGCCACTTACCCGAAAAGAAGTGACGTTCAGGCTTCACCGGCGCGGAATCCCTGCGCCACGATATACATCTCCGCCGAATCGGCGCGGCTGGCCTTGGGCTTGACGTGCCGGACGCTGCGGAACCGACGCTTTATTTCCGCGAGCACGCCTGCTTCCGCGCCGCCTTGCCACGTCTTGGCGGCGAAGCTGCCGCCTTCTTCCAGCACATCGCAGGCAAACGCGAACGCCAATTCCACCAGGGCCATGATGCGCAGATGGTCGGTCGCGGCATGGCCGATGGTGTTGGGGGCCATGTCGGACAGCACCACATCGGCCTTGCCGCCAAGCGCCGCCTTGATCGCCTGCGGCGCGGCGTCATCCGCGAAATCCATCTGCACCAATGATGCGCCGGGCACGGGCGGCATCGCCAGCACATCCAGCGCCACTACGCGGCATTGCTTCTGCGCCGCCACCTGCGTCCACCCGCCGGGCGCCGCGCCCAGGTCCACCACCGCCGCGCCGGCCTTCAGGAGCTTGAACTTCTCGTCTATCTCCAGCAGCTTATAGGCCGCGCGCGAGCGAAAACCCTCCGCCTTGGCCCGCTGCACGTAAGGATCGTTCAGCTGACGCTTCAACCACAGCGTGGAGGAAAGCTTCCGGCCCTTCGCGGTTTTCACCCGGGTTTTTTCATTGCGCATTAGTTCTTCTCCACAATCCCGGGAAGGTAACGTGCTCCATGCACTACCCGCACAATTTTAACCGCACCTTTTAACGCCTGGTAAAGCACCAGATAGCGTCCTACGGAAAGATACCGCAAAGCGGGCGAGGGCGAAAATGCAGGGCCGAGTCTTGGGAAATCCGTCAGCATGGCGCATGCCGCTTCGATGGCATCGAGCAGACGGTCGGCGGCAGGCACGTTAGCCGAAGCGATATAAGCCCAGATATCGAGCAAATCCTGCTCGGCCTGCGCTGTAAACACCAGGCGCATCGGACGCTTTTAAGGTTTTTTACGCTTGGCGGCATGGCGCCGGTGCGCTTCTTTCTTAATGCCGCTGACACCGCCATAAAGGCCGGCGCCGCTGCGGATACCTGCAATCGCCATCAGGCGCAACTCTTCGGCATTCTGCAAGCGCATGCTCTTTTGTCGCTGCCAGTCGCGCAGCGCCTCGCGGATCACCTCGCTATGACTGGCATACTCACCGGACATCACCGCCGCCTCCAGTAGGGCGGCCATCTCGGCGGTAAGCGATACGCTAAGTTTTTCCACGCCCGGCATGGTGCTCTCCTTCCCTTTATTCGCTAATAGTAGCAAAAATTCCTACTATTGCAACAGGCGCATCTACCCCTGCAGCAGTGAGATGATGATGCCCTCGCGCACGCCGCGGTCGGCGATGGTGATCTCGCCCGCCGGCCAGATATTGCTGATAGCCTCGAAAATGGCGCAGCCGGAAAGAATGTAATCCTCGCGGTCCGGCCCGATACAAGGATGGTGGAACCGTTCGGAAGGCCGCATCGCCAGTAATTTCCGCGTGGTTTCCCGCAGATCGCTCACCGCCAGGCGGATGCCGTCGATGCGCGAGCGGTCATAGCGCGGCAGGCCGAGATGAATGGCGGCAAGCGTCGTCACCGTGCCGGAGGTGGACAGAAGCTGCACCCGGCCGCCGGAGAGCGTGTCGCCGATGTCATTGGCCTCGTCGAACGGCGCAATGCGCTTTTCCACGTAAGCCACCATGTCGTCGAAGGCGAGGTCGGCGAAGGCCTGCCCGCCGAAGCGGTCGGCCAGGTTCATCACGCCGCAATCAATGGAAAGCCAAGCGGCGATACCGCGCGGATGCTTGCCGCCCGCATTGGCGTGATCGGTGACATCAATCCACATGAACTCGGTACTGCCGCCGCCGATATCGAATACGATGGCCCGGTGCGAGCCCTGGCTGAGCAGCGAGGCGCAGCCGAGAAACGCCAGCCGCGCTTCCTCCTCGTTGCTGATGATATCCAGCGTTAATCCCGTTTCCGCATGCACGCGTTCCACGAACACATCCGAGTTGCTGGCGCGGCGGCAGGCTTCGGTTGCCACGAAGCGCGCGCGGGCCACGTCATAACGCTTGAGTTTCTTCTGGCAGACTTTCAGCGCGGCGATGGTGCGTTCCATCGCCTCCCCGGAAAGCGTGCCGGTGGCGGTGACGCCTTCGCCCAGCTTGACGATCCGCGAGAAGCTGTCCACCACGCGGAAGGCGGGCGGCAGATGCGCCCCCGCCGCCGGCTCCCCCGCCGCGATCAGCAGGCGGCAGTTATTGGTGCCGAGATCCAGCGCGGCATAAATGCTTTCGCCCGCCACCGGCATGCTGCTGCGCCGCGGCGGGGAGGTAACGGACGAATCCAACATACACTCGCTGTTGCATATATTTGAACGATAAGCGATTTTAGCGAAGCCGAACCCTGTTTGGCAAGCGGGAACCTTGCGCCCGGGCCAAGGGCCGGATTCTTAAGTAAAGTCGCGCGCCCGGCGGTTAGTCCCCTAAATGAAGCCCGGTCTCACGCTCACCTGCGCGTTGCGGTGCAGGTCGGCGTTCAGCAGCAGGCCCATGGCGAGCAGGGTGGAAAGCATGATGCTGCCGCCATAGGAGAGAAACGGCAGCGGCACGCCCACCACGGGAATCATGCCCATCACCATCGCCACGTTGATCATCACGTGCACGAAAATCAGCATGATCACGCCCACCGCCAGCAGGCTGCCGAAGCTGGAGCGGCTGGAAAGCGCCACGCGCCAGCCATACGCCATCAGCAGCGCATACATCAGCAGCAGGCTCACGCCGCCGATGAATCCCCATTCCTCCGCCAGCACGGTGAAAATGAAATCCGTATGCTTCTCCGGCAGGAAATTAAGCTGGCTTTGCGATCCCTGCAAAAATCCCTTGCCGAACAGCCCGCCGCTGCCCACCGCGATCATCGACTGGATGATGTTATAGCCCGCGCCCAGCGGATCGGCCTCGGGGTCCAGAAACGTCAGCACCCGCTTTTTCTGGTAATCGTGCAGGAAATGCCATGCCAGCGGCGCCCCGGCTCCCGCCGCCAGCGCCACGCCGATGAAATAGCGCCATTGCACGCCCGCCATGCACATCATGGCCGCGCCCACCAGCAGCGTGATGGTGGCGGTGCCGAGATTGGGCTGGCGCAAAATCAGCGCCGCCGGGATCAGCAGCATCAGCACCGGGGGAATCAGCGTCACGAACCGGCGGACATCCTCCAGCCGCAGCATATGGTAATAACGCGCCAGCGCCAGAATAACGGCCAGCTTCATGAATTCGGAAGGCTGCAGGTTCATGCCGCCGATCTTGATCCAGCGCTGCGCGCCCATGCCGATATGGCCGATCACGTCCACCCCCGCCAGCACCGCCAGACACAGGAAATAAAACACATAGGCATAGCGCAGCAGCCAGTGCATCGGCAGCATGCCGAGCCCCAGCATCAGCGCGAATCCCAGCAGAAACCGCAGCGCCTGCGGCAGCGCGTATTCGCGGATGCCGCCGCCGCCGACCGAGATCATCATGGCCAGGCCGCCGATACCGAGAATAGCGATCAGCCCGATCAAAAACCAGTTCAGCTGGTTGAAGGCATCGTGAAAAACGGCGGGAAGGGCAGTTTTTTTGCGCGGCGTCATCCAGAGGCTACCTTAGAGCAAAATGCTTCGGAAATTGCTACAAAATTCGTTTAAAACCCTGGCGGATGTTAACGCGGGATTAACAGGATTTAGGTATTGTTAAACATACCAATCATCCATGGCACCCATGCGCAGATTATTCTCGAATCATCTTAGACGGCTCCGCGCGCATCCGATTTACGCGCGCACCGAAGGCGC
>JAFATP010000262.1 GCA_019243895.1 Alphaproteobacteria bacterium | reverse complement strand
GTCGATAATAAATACATGGAAACTTTCAGCACCGCCTTCCTCACCAGCCTGATCTCCATCGGCATCGCGGTCGGCGCGGATTCAGTGGTGAAGGGCCCCAATACCACCACGGTTAACGTCAACGGCTCCACCACCACCGGCTCGGCGGGTGCCGCCGCCGCCGGTCAGGCGGTGACAACCTTCGGCCAGGTGGCGCAGGACGTGGTGAACAGCATGCTGGATCTGCGCCCCACCATTACCGTGGATCAAGGCACCCGCATCAATGTTTTCGTCAACCGCGACCTGATGTTCCCGGAAGACGGGCCCGGGGCTGTTTTCATACAGTAAGCGCATGAGCCTGACTGCACTTGGCACCTACCTCCAGCCGCTGAAAGTGTTTCTCGACCGGCCGGATGTCAGCGAAATCTCGATCAACCGGCCGCGCGAGCTATGGGTGGAAACGCGCGGCGAAATGGCACGTCACGATGCGCCCGATCTTGATCTGGAGCATTTGAAGTCGCTGGGAAGATTGATCGCCCAGTCCACGGAGCAGAAAATCAGCGAGGAAACACCGCTGCTCGCGGCCACCTTGCCCGAAGGCTACCGTGTGCAGATCGTGTTCCCGCCCGCATGCGAAACCGGCACGGTGGCAATTTCCATCCGCAAACAGACGGTGCTGGATTTAGACCTGGACGGTTATGAAGCGATGGGTGCTTTCCGCAACACGGCGGTGAGCACCCCTCACGGCGCCGAGGATATCACGCTGCAGGAATTGCTGAACACCGGCCAGGTTAAAGCGTTTATCTATCAGGCGGTGCGCCTGCGCAAGAATATCATCGTCAGCGGCGGCACCTCCACCGGCAAGACGACGTTTTTTAATGCCATGCTGAAGGAGCTGGACCCCAAGGAGCGCATCATCACCTGCGAAGACGCCCGCGAAATCATGATACCCTATCTGCCCAACCGCGTGCATCTGCTGGCCTCGCGCGGCGGCCAAGGCCGGGCGCAGGTGTCCATGCAGGATTTGATCGAAGCGTCGCTGCGCCTCCGCCCCGACCGGCTAATGCTTGGAGAGCTGCGGGGGCGCGAAGCGTTTTCTTACCTCCGCGCCGTGAATACCGGCCATCCAGGCTCCATCTCCACCTTGCATGCCGACGCGCCGCTTCTGGCCATCGAGCAGCTGGTGCTGATGGTCATGCAAGCGGGGCTGGGCCTCACCCGCGAGCAAATAAAAGAGTATATTGAGCACGTCATTCATGTTATTATTCAGCTGAAGCGCGGCGAAGGCGGCACGCGCTACGTATCGGAAATTTACTTCAAACCGGGCCGCTAAAGCGATGGCCGCAACTCACGAAACCACCAATTTCAAACGCAAGGTCACGAACGTCTCCATCATCGGTGTGGTGATCGTGGTGATGCTGCTGGTACCCCTCTATGCGGGGCTGGCCTTGAGCATGGTGGCGCTTTACGGCAAGCAAACCCTGATGCTGGGAGAGGACCCGCAGGCGCTGCTGCACTATTACCTGTATTACGCGCAATATTACCTGCCGTATTTCGCGCAGATGCCGTGGGATTTGAAACTGAAGCTCTACGGCATCCCGGCGGGAGGGGCGCTGTTCGGCCTGGTGCTGCTGTTCCTGGCGCGCGCGCCCCTCATTGACTGGCGGCCGTTCAAATATAAGGAATCCATTCACGGCAGTGCGCACTGGGCCACCGAGCGGGAGGTGCGCCAGGCGAAGCTCCGCGCAAAAAAAGGGCTGCTGTTGGGCCGCACCGGCAAGAGCGACTACCTGATTGCCAACGATTTCCAGCACGTGCTGCTGTTCGCGCCTACCGGCTCCGGTAAGGGCGTGGGGTTTGTGATCCCCAACCTGCTGTTCTGGGATCAGTCCGTGGTGTGCCACGATATTAAGATGGAAAACCACGAGCTATGCAGCGGCTATCGCCGCCGCAAGCTGCATCAGGAGGTATTCCTGTGGAATCCGGCGGATCCCGACGGCCGCAGCCATTGCTATAATCCGCTGGACTGGATTTCCGCCAAGCCGGGGCAGATGGTGGATGACGTGCAGAAAATCTGCAACCTGATCCTGCCGGAGCAGGAATTCTGGCAGAATGAATCGCGCTCACTGATGCTGGGCGTGATCCTCTACCTGCTGGCGGTGCCGGAAAAGGTGAAATCCTTCGGCGAAGTGGTGCGCACCATGCGCTCGGACGACGTGGTGTATAACCTGGCCGTGGTGCTGGACACCATCGGCAAGCGCATCCACCCGGTGGCTTATATGAACATCGCCGCCTTTCTGCAGAAAGCGGACAAGGAGCGCTCCGGCGTGATTTCCACGCTGAACTCCGGCCTGGAGCTGTGGGCCAACCCTCTGATCGACGCCACCACCGCGCGCTCGGATTTCGACATGCAGCAGTTGAAGAAGAAAAAGATGACCATCTTCTGCGGCGTTACCCCGGACAATTTGCAGCGCCTCGAGCCGCTGCTGAAAGTATTTTATCAGCAGGCCACCGACTTCCTCACGCGCCGCATGCCGGGCAAGGACGAGCCGTTCGGCGTGCTGTTCATGATGGACGAGTTTCCAAGCCTGGGCGAGATGCCGCAGTTTCAAGTGGGAATCGCTTATTTCCGCGGCTATCGTGTAAAGCTGTTCCTGATCGTGCAGGATACGCAGCAGCTGAAAGGTATTTACGAAGAGGCGGGGATGAACTCCTTCCTCTCCAACTCTTATTACCGCGTGACGTTTGCCGCCAACAACGTGGAAACCGCCAATCTCATTTCTCAGCTGATCGGCAATAAGACGGCGGTGCAGTTTTCGCACAACAAGCCGAAATTCTTTGACTTAAACCCCGCCGCCCGCACCATCAATACCTCCGAGGTGCAGCGCGCGCTGCTGCTGCCGCAGGAAGTGATTACGCTGCCGCGGGACGAGCAGATCATCCTTATCGAGTCGCACCCGCCGATCAAGACCAAGAAGATTTTTTATTACGAAGACCGCTTCTTCATGCGCCGGCTGCTGCCGATAGAAGACGTGCCGATCCAGGAGCCATATGATCCGCGCAAGAAAAAGGCTCCGCCGCCGCTGCCGCCCGAAGCGCCGACCAAAACGCCCGAACCCCCTGCGCCGGCCAGCGAGGATGGAAGCAAGCTGGAAAGCGCGGCCGGATAGACCTCATTTATATGGCGGCCTGCCGGCTCAAGCTCTTCGGCAGGATTTCAGCAAGCCGTTTCCCGGCCTTAATGCAGACGGCTCCAGATACGCTTCTTGGCGATGTACATGAACAGGGTGAAGATGCCGAGGAAGATGAGCGCTTTGATGCCCATCTGTTTGCGATGACGCATTTCCGGCTCCGCCGCCCATTGCAGGAAATTGACGACGTCGCGCGCTTCCTGGTCTAGGCTTGAGGACGTGCCGTCGGTATATTCCACCTTGCCGTCCGAAAGCGGCGGGGGCATGGCGATCTGCCCGCCGGGGAAGTAAGGGTTGTAATTCATGCCGTCGCCCATTTTAACGTCGGCGGGGGGATTTTGGAAGCCGGTCAGCAGCGAATAGACGTAATTGGCGCCGTCATGGCGCGCCTTGATGATCAGGCTCAGATCTGGTGGATAGGCGCCGTTTTGAGCCGCGCGCGCCGCCTGTTCGTTGGGATAGGGCGAAGGGAAATGGTCGGAAGGCTTGCCGGGGCGGTCGAACATCTCGCCCTGGTCGTTGGGGCCGTCTTTCACCTGGTAGCCGGCCGCGAGCGCTTTCACCTCGGCTTCGGAAAAGCCTATTTCCTCAAGATTGCGCAGCGCCACGCGGGAAAGCCCATGGCATGCGGCGCAGACTTCCTTATACACCTGGAAGCCGCGCTGCGCCGCCGCTATATCCACCGTTCCCAGCACGCCGCTAAACGGCCATACCAGATGCTTGGGCGGTAATTGTTCAATGGAGGCAGCCAGCGCGGCGGCGGCGATGCCGGAGGCGGCCAGCGCAGTGGCGAGGGCGGCGGCTTTTTTCATGGATAATCTTTCAGCACCGCGTGCGTGATGCTCTCAGGCACCGGCAGCGGCGTCTCGATGCGGTATTTGGTAATGGCCCACAACAGCACGAAATGCAGGAAATAATACAAGGTGGCGATGCCGCTCACCATAATGCGCGGCAGGAAATCCAGCCATTTGGGAATATGAATCACCGTCCACGCCGTAGATGCCTTGCACTCCGCATCCGTGGTGCAATAGGCGATAATCTGGCCCCAATCCGGCGTTTGCGACCCCGCATATCCCAACAGGATGCAATCGGCCAGGAACGCCCAGAACATGATTTTATAAATGGGGCGGTACGTGGCGCTGCGCACCGGTGATTTATCGATCCACGGCAGGAAGAACATCACCAGGATGGAGCCGAACATTGCCACGACGCCGCCCAGCTTGTTGGGGATGGCCCGCAGGATGGCGTAAAACGGCAGGAAATACCATTCTGGCACGATGTGCGGCGGCGTCACCATCGGGTTGGCGGGAGTGTAATTGTCCGGGTGGCCCAGCGAGTTGGGCGAAAAAAATACGAACCAGGCGAATACCAGGAAAAACACGGCGAAGCCCAGCGTGTCCTTTACCGTATAATACGGGTGGAAGGGGATGGTATCTTCCGGCCGCTTCACTTCCACGCCGAGCGGGTTGCTGGAGCCGAAGCGATGCAGCGCCCAGATATGAAGCACCACCACGCCGACGATGACGAAGGGCAGGAGGTAATGCAACGAGAAAAAGCGGTTGAGGGTGGGATTATCCACGGCGAAGCCGCCCCACAGCCAGGTCACGATATCCGGCCCCACCAGCGGGATGGCGGAAAAAAGATTGGTGATGACGGTGGCGCCCCAGAAGCTCATCTGCCCCCACGGCAGCACGTAACCCATAAAGGCCGTTGCCATCATCAGCAGCAGGATAATGACGCCCAGCCACCACAGCACCTCGCGCGGGGATTTATAAGAGCCGTAATACAGGCCGCGCATGATATGGATATAGGTCACCACGAAAAACATCGAGGCGCCCACTGCATGCGCGTAACGCAGCAGCCAGCCGTAATTGACGTCGCGCATGATGTGCTCAACGCTGTCGAAGGCGAGGGTCACCTGCGGCGTATAGTGCATGGCCAGCACGATGCCGGTGATAATCTGCACCAGCAGGCAGACGCCCGCGATGGAGCCGAAATTCCACCAGTAATTCAGGTTGCGCGGGGTTGGATAAACCCCCACCACGCCGTTGACGAAAGAGAAGATCGGCAGGCGGTATTCAAACCATTCCACCACGCCGCGCGGCTTATAATCGGGGTCATGTCGCAAGGTTGCCATGCTAACCTATTTTGATTCGCGTGTCGGAGAGGAACGTATATTGCGGCACCACCAGGTTCTTCGGAGCGGGGCCCTGGCGGATGCGGCCTGCGGTGTCATAAGCGGAGCCATGGCACGGACAGAACCAACCGCCGCCGTCGCCCGCGCCGAAATCGCCGGCGCCGGCCAGCGGAATGCAGCCCAGATGCGTGCACACCCCCACCATCACCAGCCATTGCTCATGGCCTTTTTTCACGCGCTTCTCATCCGGCTCGGGGTCGCGCAGGTCGCTTAAGGCCACCGCCTTTGCCGCCGCAATATCTTCCGGCGTGCGGTTGCGGATAAACACAGGCACGCCGCGCCATTTCACTTTAACGGTCTGGCCCGGCTTAATGGGAGAAAGATCCACCTCGATGGAGGCAAGCGCCAGCACGTCCGCGGCGGGATTAAGGCTGTCGAGCAGCGGCCATGCGGCGGCGCATGCGCCCACCGCGCCCAGCGCCGTGCCGGTCAATACCAAAAAATCGCGACGGGTGGTACCGTCCTGCGTGGGGGGAGTGATGACAGTGCCGGGAGAAAGCTGCATACACCAGTTCGTAGAGAAGCGGAGCGGAACGCCTTCTCATATAACAAAGGGTGCGTCCTTTGCAACCTGATTATGACGGTGGAGCAGCGCCGGTTAGTTAAAGGGAGAAGGATAACGGCTGAGCACTTCATTCACCAGGGCGATAAACCAGACGATGATGTGATCGCCCAGCTTCTGCAGCAGGGCCGTGGCGTGTTCCGCATAATCCACGCACTCCTTGACCTGGCTGACGTCGAACAGGCAGGAGGAAAAACCGGTGGCGAACGCGAAGAACGTGGTGCCGGTGAGCAGGTAGAACACCCGGAACGGATCCATGCCGGAGGCGTAAGGAATGGCGGAGCGAATCAGATTCATGATAGGGTAATCCGTCAGGTTTCTCTTTTATAAGTGTGGCAGAAATTGTAACGTTTTAGAAACGGATTTTTAAGCATGGCGACGAATTTCATCAAACCTTCACATATAGGGGTTGCACTCTATGAACCTGATATTCCACAAAATGTGGGAAGCGTCATGCGCTTATGCGCGTGTCTGGGAGCGCCTTTGCATATTGTGGAGCCCTGCGGCTTCCCATGGGACGATAAACGGCTGAAGCGGGTGGCGATGGATTATGCCGCGCAGGTGCGATTGCAGCGCCACCGCGCCTGGGAGGAGTTTCGTGCATCGGCGGGCCGCCTTGTGCTGTTCTCCACCCGCGCGGAAACGCCGTATACGGCGTTCGCCTACCGCCCCGGCGACATTTTATTATTCGGCCGCGAAAGCGCAGGCGTGCCGGAGCATGTGCATGAAGCGGCGCATGCGCGTGTGACCATTCCCCTTCATCCCGCCACCCGCTCGCTGAATGTGGCGCTGGCGGCGGCGATGGGTCTTGGCGAAGCATTGCGGCAGCAGAGCGGGGAACCGTGAAAACGCTGGAGCAGCAAAAACACGCCGCCTCCGCCTGGTTTCGCGAGCTGCGCGACCGTCTCTGCGCCGTGCTGGAAAACCTGGAGGACGAGCGCAGCGAAAGCCCGCTGCCTGCCGGGCGCTTTCGGCGCACGCCGTGGAGGCGCGAAGGCGGCGGCGGCGGCGAGATGAGCGTGATGAAAGGCCGCGTGTTCGAAAAGGTGGGGGTGAATATCTCAACGGTGCATGGCGAATTCTCGGAGCAATTCCGCAAGGAAATTCCCGGCGCGGAAACAGACCCGCGTTTCTGGGCCAGCGGCATTTCGCTGGTGGCGCACCCGTGCTCGCCGCTAGTGCCGCCGGTGCATATGAACACGCGCATGGTGGTGGTGAGAGGAGGATCGGAGCCCGTTGCCCCGTTCGCCGATTCCCCGATTCCCAGAAGCTGGTTCGGCGGCGGCGCCGATCTGAACGCTATTTATCCCGATGCGGCTGACACCGAATCGTTCCATAACGCCCTGAAAGAGGCATGCGATGCGTTCGATGCCGCTTATTATCCGAAGTTTAAAACCTGGTGCGATGAATATTTCCTGATTAAGCATCGCGGCGAACCTCGCGGCCAGGGCGGCATTTTTTACGATTATCTGCAAAACGGCTGGGAGCGGGATTTCGCTTTCACCCGCGCCGTGGGCGAGGCCTTTCTTTCCGCCTATCCGCCGCTGGTGCGCCGCCATATGCACGCATCCTGGAGTGAGGAGCAGCGGCGCTTCCAGCTGTTAAAGCGCGGCCGCTACGTGGAATTCAACCTGCTCTATGATCGCGGTACCCGTTTCGGCTTGATGACGGGCGGCAATCCCGAGGCTATTTTGATGAGCCTGCCGCCGGAAGTGGCGTGGGATTGAAGTAACATGCTGGAATTCCGGAAAAACATCGGAGAGGACTTGAAAAGTCCGTCTATTTATTTTATATTGAAGGGTTCTAGATGAGTTTCCCCGGAAAGGATCATATGACGCAAACCAAAGCCCTTGCCCTCGCCGTGCCGCTGCCGCTGGTTCCGGCAGACGGCCTGCGGCGTTATTTGCAGGAAATCAACCGCTTTCCCATGCTCACGCTGGAGCAGGAACAGGCATTGTCCCGCGCCTGGCGCAATGAAGGCGATATTGCCGCCGCCCATCAGTTGGTAACCTCCCATCTGCGCCTGGTGGCGAAGCTGGCATTGAAATACCGCGGATACGGCCTGCCGGTGAGCGAGCTGATCGCCGAAGGCAATATCGGCCTGATGCAAGCAGTGAAGCGCTTTGAGCCGGAGCGCGGCTTCCGCCTTGCCACCTACGCCATCTGGTGGATCAAGGCCGCCATCCAGGAATATGTGCTGCGTTCGTGGTCACTGGTGAAGATCGGCTCCAGCGCGGCGCAGAAGCGGCTGTTCTTCAACCTGCGCAAAATGAAGCGCAAGATCGGGCATACGCACGGCGTAGAGCTGACCGACGAGCAGATCGGGGAAATTGCCCGTATTCTGGATGTCAGTAAGGAAGACGTGGTGGACATGGATCAGCGCATGAACGCCACAGACGTGTTCTTGAACAGCCCCGCCGCCGTAGACAGCGACGAGGAAAAGATGGATTTCCTGATGGATACCGGCGATAGCCAGGAGGTGCAATTGGCGCGCCGGGAAGAAGAGGCGCAACGCCACCGGCTGCTGATGAGCGCATTACAGACGCTG
>JAFATP010000216.1 GCA_019243895.1 Alphaproteobacteria bacterium | reverse complement strand
TTAACTTTAGGCAGCCATTCCCCGCTGCCGCAGGTGTTCCATGATTTCCCGGTGCACCGCTTCCTGCGCGGCGGATGCGTCGATAACCGCGCAGCGCTGCGGTTCGTGGCGGGCGATAGTTAGGAATGCGGCGCGCACGCGATGATGAAATTCCATGTCCATCGCTTCAAACCGCGTCTCATGTCCTCGCCGCGCCTGGGCGCGCCGCAGCCCCTCTTCCGGGTCGATATCCAGGATCAGTGTCAGATCCGGCCTGAAATCCTCCAGGGTGAAGCGATGCAGCAGGTGCAGAAAATCCTCCTCCACCCCCTTCCCCGCCCCCTGATAGGCAAAGGTGGAATCCATAAACCGGTCGCATATCACCAGCGTGCCTTCGCGCAAGGCGGGCAGGATGACCTTGCGCACATGATCCACCCGCGCCGCCATGAACAAGAGCGTTTCCGTGTAAGCATCCCATTGATTGGCTTCGCCTTCCACCAGCAGCGCGCGGATGGACTCCGCCTCCGGCGTGCCGCCCGGCTCGCGCGTGCAGAGATGCGGCGCGCCCGCTCTGGCCAACGCCTCCGTCAGCAAACGGAGCTGCGTGGACTTGCCGCTGCCTTCGCCGCCTTCCAGGGTGATAAACATTATAAAATTAATCGTAACACAATCTTAACTTTAATCTCTCTCGATTTAATTCATAGTCATCATACGGGTAATCGAATCTAACATTAACTCTAGCAGGAATAAAAAAACCATGAGCGAAAATTTTGGTGATACATCCGATCTGACTCTTTCCTCGGGCAAACCGGCGGAAGAGTATATCCGGGAACTCCAGGCGCAAGCACCGCGTTTAAGTGCCGCCGCGGACCTATTGGACGCAATCCGTGAAGAAGGTAAAAAATACGAGGCCGTTAGCGGCGCATATATAACAAACGGCGAACCGAATCCTTTTTTTGTAAGCAAGTACGACTATTATATAAACAATAGCGATGAAGCAGCACAGTGGCGCGAAGGCACTAAATCGCGTTTGGAGAACGCAAGCGTTGGTTTACGCGCCATTGTCACTATGGTCGGAAAGCTTGATAAAGGGGAAGAGCATATTGATCATTTTGAGCAAAATACAACTCTCCCTGGAAGTGTCAGCACTCTAAACGCCGCGATTGATTTGCTCTCGGAGATAGCTAAACATAGGACAACCGAGAAAGTCTTCAATGTAAAAACCCTGCGCGCAGCCCAAGCCATGGCGGATGAGCTCAGAACGCAGGTAATGGCAATCGTGGGCGATGGAACAGAAATGAACCAAAAATTGCTTGCTCATGACGAACAAATGATTCCGCGCACAACTTTACGGGCTATTGAGCAGCGAAAGGAACAGGAAAAATTATCCCCTGAACAGAAAACACAACTGAAAAACCTGGATTTTGTGACGGGAGTAATGAATATTAACGCTCAACAGGAAGAGCAGGAAATCAGGAATCCTGAGGAATCGCAGACGGCGCTTTCAAGACGTTATACTGAAAAATTTAACACCGACGCGGATTTCCGTACCAGCGAGGAAAGAAAAGCCGCGGAGCGCGGGAAACCTTCCGCATTGCTGCAACCATAATTTCTCGAGAATCCAAGCTGACCGGCAAGGGTTTACGGCGCTTTGCCCGTCAGCTTATAACGCAGACCGGCGGCGATACGGCCCAGCCAGCCAAGCTTCGGCACATCCTCCGCCGCCAGCAGCGGCACCACTATCTCCGGCCGGTTCGGCACGGCGATATGCAGATCCGCCACATGGGCGCCCTTCGCCACCGGCGCGGGAATGGGACTCGCATAGGTAAGCGTGAATTTCGGCGGCGCGGCACCCGCCACCGGCAGCGTCACCGCCACGTCTTTCCCGGCCGCCAGCGGCACAGTTGCGTTCCGCCCGAGCCACACCGGCGCTTCCTCCACCACCTCGCCCGCCTTCAACAGCGTGTGATTCTCGAACTCGCTGAATCCCCAGCGCAACAGGCGTTCACCCTCGGCCACGCGCGCATTATCGCTTTCCAGCCCGTTAATGACCAGAATCAGCCTGCGGCCTGATTTCGCGTTCTTGGCCGAGAGCGTAATGCCGTATCCGGCCACATCGGTGTGGCCGGTTTTCAGTCCGTCCACTCCCAGGTCACGGCCCAGGAGGCGATTGCGGTTTTGCTGGGTAATGTTGCCGTAGGTGAAGCTCTGCTCACCGAAATAGTGATAAAATTCCGGGAAGTCCGTTATCAGCCTGCGGGCGAGAATGGCCAGGTCATGCGCGCTCATGAGATGGCCTTCGTCCGGCCAGCCGGTGGCATTGACGAAATGGCTGTGCGTCAAGCCGATCGTTTGCGCAATCTGGTTCAGGCGGGCGGCTAACGCTTCCTCGCTGCCGCTGACGCCCTCCGCCACCACAATGCAGGCATCGTTGCCCGACTGAATGATGATGCCGCGGATGAGATCTTCCACGGCGATGGTGTCGCCGATGCCGACAAAAGTTTTCGAGCCTTGCATGCGCCAGGCTTTTTCACTGACGGGAAAGCGGTCGGT
>JAFATP010000067.1 GCA_019243895.1 Alphaproteobacteria bacterium | reverse complement strand
CGGCGCCAGGCCGCGCTGGAGGAAAGCATCCAGCTTTGGCGGCTCCTTACTGTTAACCGCCGCCTGCAGCTCCGCCAGCATGTGCCGCACCGCCCGCCTCTGCTGCTGATGTGGCGAAAACAGGTAATAGGCGGCGATGCCTGCGGCAAGGCATAAAACGGCCAGAATTTTCGCCATATGTTTAATTGGCGAACGCCGGGATGCCGGTGATGCCGCGGCCCAGGATCAGCGCGTGGATGTCGTGCGTGCCTTCATAGGTGTTGACGCTTTCCAGGTTCATCACATGGCGGATGACATGATATTCGTCGGAGATTCCGTTGCCCCCCAGCATATCGCGTGCCTGCCGGGCGATGGCCAGGGCCTTACCGGCGGAGTTGCGCTTGATCAGCGAAATCATTTCATGGGCGAGCCTGTCTTCATCCATCAGCCTTCCCACCCGCAGGCATGCCTGAAAGCCCAGCGCAATCTCGGTGGCCATATCCGCCATCTTCTTTTGAATCAGCTGATTGGCCGCAAGCGGGCGGCCGAACTGCTTGCGGTCCAGCGTATATTGCCGCGCGTGAGCCAAACAGAATTCCGCCGCGCCCAGCGCCCCCCAGCCGATGCCGTAGCGCGCCTTGTTCAGGCAGGAGAACGGGCCTTTAAGGCCTGTCACGGTGGGAAAGATATGGTCGTGCGGCACTTCCACATCCTGCATCTGGATGCCGCCGGTGATGGAGGCGCGCAGGCTCATCTTTCCGGAGATCTTCGGCGCGCTTAAGCCCTTCATTCCCTTCTCCAGCACAAACCCGCGAATCACCCCGTCCAGCTTGGCCCAAACCACGAACACGTCGGCAATCGGGGAATTGGTGATCCACTGCTTGGCGCCGTTCAGCCGGTAGCCGCCCGGCACTTTCTCGGCGCGGCTGGCCATGCCGCTGGGGTCGGAACCATGATCCGGCTCGGTGAGGCCGAAACAGCCGATCCATTCCCCGCTGGCGAGCTTCGGCAGGTATTTGTCTTTCTGCGCCTCGCTGCCGAAGGCGTAAATCGGATGCATTACCAGGCTGGATTGCACCGAAAGCGCCGAGCGGTAGCCGGAATCCACCCATTCCACCTCGCGGCAGATCAGGCCGGAAGCGACATGGCTCACCCCCGCGCAGCCGTAGCCCTGGATGGTGGCGCCGAACAGGCCCAGGCCTCCCATCTCCCGCATGATCTCGATGTCGAAATGCTCGTGGCGGTTGGCCTCTATCACCCGCGGCAGCAGTTTTTCGCGGGCATAACCGCGCGCGGTTTCCTGCACCATGCGCTCTTCTTCGGAGAGCATTTCCTGCAGCAGCAGCGGGTCTTCCCAGGAAAACGGCGTCATGCTAGGATATCGAGAATACGGCCACGGTCCCAGGTAACACCCTGGCGCTGCGCGGCGACCGCGCTATTGACCAGCGTGGCCATGGAATCGGGCGAGGGAATGAAATTCGGCTGGGGCCGGGGCGCCACGAAAGCGGCATTGGGCGTTCCGGCGTGCGGTAGCGTACGCGTTCCGCCACGCAGCGCAGAAGTATCGGAGGAAAGCGCATGGGGCAGATCGGACGAAACAGGCATCGGCATCACTCACATATATGTCACCGGATGCGCCGTGGCAATCCCGTTTCGCTTGGTGAGTTTATCCGAATTATACCCGGCTTTCACACCCCGTTTATCCACAGCATATGGGGAAGGCCTATTCACTTTACCACAATATCTAGTTGAGTCCTGGGTATTGGTTATGCTATACTTGGGTCTTCACCGCCGCTATTATTTATTCCTATTTTAAGGAGCCCAGCATGCGCATAGGACGCCATTTCACTAAGGCCGCCACGGACATATATGAAGGCATCCGCTTCAAGCAGGCGGACGTGCTGATCAAGAATCCCGATGGCTCGGCGGTGTTTGAAATGAAAGGGGTGGAAGTGCCCGCCACCTGGTCGCAGGTGGCGATCGACGTGCTGGCGCAGAAATATTTCCGCAAGGCGGGCGTGCCGGCGGCGCTGAAGAAGGTGGAGGAAGAAACCATGCCTTCCTGGCTGTGGCGCTCCGTGCCGGATGAGGCCAAGCTGGAAAAGCTGCCCCAAGGCGAGCGCAGCACCGGCGAGCACTCCTCCAAGCAGGTGTTTGACCGCTTGAGCGGTGCCTGGACCTATTGGGGGTGGAAGGGCGGCTATTTCGATACCGAGGCCGATGCACGCACATTTTTCGACGAGATCCGCTTCATGCTGGCTTCCCAGATGGCGGCGCCCAACTCGCCGCAATGGTTTAATACCGGCCTGCACTGGGCATATGGCATTGACGGCCCCAGCCAGGGACATTATTATATAGACCCCGACAGCGAAAAGCTCGCCAAGTCCAAAAGCGCCTATGAGCGACCGCAACCGCACGCCTGCTTCATTCAAGGCGTCAGCGACGATCTGGTGAATGAAGGCGGCATCATGGATCTATGGGTGCGCGAGGCCCGCCTGTTTAAATACGGCTCCGGCACCGGCAGCAATTTCTCTCGGCTGCGCGGCTCCGGCGAAAAACTCTCCGGAGGCGGCAAATCCTCCGGCCTGATGAGCTTCCTGAAAATCGGCGACCGCGCGGC
>JAFATP010000204.1 GCA_019243895.1 Alphaproteobacteria bacterium | reverse complement strand
GATGGAAGGCTATCAGGTGACCACGATGGAGGAAGCCGCGGCGATGGGCGACATTTTCGTCACCGCCACCGGCAATGTGGACGTCATCACGCTGGAGCACATGCGCAGCATGAAAGACCGTGCCATCGTCTGCAATATCGGCCATTTCGACAGCGAAATCCAGATCAGCTCCCTGCGCAACTACCAGTGGACGGAGATCAAGCCGCAGGTGGACGAGATTACTTTTCCCGGCGGCAAGCGGCTGATCGTGCTGGCCAAGGGCAGGCTGGTGAATCTCGGCTGCGCCACCGGCCACCCCAGCTTCGTCATGAGCACCTCGTTCACCAATCAGGTGCTGGCGCAGATCGAGCTGTGGAACAACCACAAGGCGTATGAGAACAAGGTGTACGTGCTGCCGAAGCACCTGGACGAAAAAGTGGCGTCGCTGCACCTGGACAAGCTGGGCGTCAAGCTGACCAGGCTGAGCAGGGAACAGGCGGAGTATATCGGCGTGGACGCCGCCGGCCCGTTCAAGCCGGAGGGATACCGGTATTAGTGTTCGTGGCCGTGCGCGCGGCGGGCGCCGGCACCTGAGTTAATCGTTGCGTGACTGGCCGGTATAATTGTACAAATTGCGTCACTCGCCACTAGCCACCGGCCATTCGCATGCCTTTCATCTGGCGCTCTAAATCCGCCGCCTCCGCCCGGTTTGACCCCGCGGCGCTGGCGTGCCTGGAAGCGGCCTATGTGCTGCTGCCGGACAGCGGGAAGCCGGTATTTTCCGGGCGGCTGCCCGCGCTGCTGGGCCTGGCCGCCGCGCCGCACGCGCTGGACGAATTCCTGCGCGCCTTCAAGCCGGAAAGCGCCGCCCGCCTGCACCAGATCATCGCGGCGCTGCGGCAAGCCCATGTGCCGCCGCCGCTGACGGTGACCACCGCCGGGGAAAAAACCCTGCTGTGCCGCGCTGCACAAGCGCCCGGCGCCCGCGCCGCCAGCGTGCTGTGGCTTTATGACATCACCGGCGAGGCGCGCCAGCACGCCCGCGCCGTGCAGGAAGCCGGGAAGCTGAAAACCGAAATCAAGTTGTATTCCACCATTCTCAACATGACGCCTTACCCGGTGTGGCAGCGCGACCAGGACCTCAACATCCGCTATTACAATCTCGCGTACAGCGAGCTGGCGGAGGAGGGGGGGGAAGGAGCCGAGGGCGCGCCGGAGCTGGACCGGCGGGCGCGGCAACAGGCGCGAGCGGCGCTTGCCGCCGGCGAGCCCAAGGTGGAGCGGCGCCACATCGTGGCGGACGGGCAGCGCCGCCTGGTGGAGGTGCGCGAAATGCCGGTGCCGGGCGAAAACATGCTGGTGGGCGCGGCGGCGGACATAACCGAGATCGAGCAGCTTCAGGAAGAGCTGCAACGCTATATCTCCGCGCAATCCGACTTGCTGGAAAGCTCCGCCAGCGCCATGGCCATTTACGGCGGCGACATGCGCCTGCGCTCTTATAATTATGCCTTCGCCCATTTGTGGAAGCTGGACGAGGCATGGCTGGACACCCAGCCCAGCTACAGCGAAATCCTGGAAAACCTGCGGGAGAACCGCAAGCTGCCGGAGCAGGCGAATTTTCCGCAGTTCAAGCAGCAGCAGATCCGCCTGTTTACTGACCTGATCGGGCCGGAGGAGGAGTTCTTTTATCTGCCCGACGGGCGCGCGCTGCGCGTGATCGCCATTCCCCACGCGCTGGGCGGCATTCTTTTCGCCTATGAGGACGTGACCGACCGGCTGGCGCTGGAGCGCTCGTATAACACGCTGATCGCCGTGCAGCGGGAGACGCTGGACAATCTGCACGAGGGCATCGCGGTGTTCGGGGAAGACGGGCGGCTGAAGCTCAGCAACCCGGTGTTTCTGGACATCTGGAGCATCGACCCGCTGGTGGCCGCCACCGAGCCGCACATCGCCGTGCTGATCGATCATGCCAAGCATCTCTATCAGTATGATGAATGGGAAAGCTTCCGCGCCGAGCGCATCGCGCAGATTCATTCGCGCGCCCGGCATATGCGCCGCCTGGAGCGCACCGACGGCAAGGTGATCGACTGCTCCACGGTGCCGCTGCCGGACGGCGGCACGCTGCTCACCTATCTGGACGTCACCGCCACCACGCTGGTGGAGCGCTCCCTGCGCGAACGCAATGAAGCGTTGCAGGAGGCTGACCGGCTGAAATCGGAATTCCTGGCCAATGTCAGCTATGAGCTGCGCTCGCCGCTGACCACCATCGGCGGATTCGCGGAAATGCTGGCGCAGGAATATTTCGGCGGGCTCACCGACAAGCAGAAGGAATATGTGCAGGGCATTCACGAGGCATCGCAGCACTTGATGCAGCTGGTCAACGATATTCTGGACCTGGCGGGCATCGAGGCCGGTTATATGCAGCTGGAGGTGGCCAGGTTCGATCTGCACGAGATGATGAAATCCGTGCTGCCGCTGATTCAGGAGCGCTCGCGCGAGATGGACATCACCGTGACTTTCGACTGCCCGCCGAAGATCGGCAAGATCCTCGCCGACGAGACGAGGCTGCGGCAGATCCTGTTCAAGCTGCTGTCCAACGCCATCCAGTTCACCGCGGCGGGCAGCGGCGTCAGCTTCGGCGCGCGCGAGGAAGGAGAAATGGTGGCGCTGTGGGTGGCGGATCAGGGCGACGGCATTCCGCCGGAAGAGCAGGAGGCCGTGTTCCAGAAATTCTACAAGGGCAGCAACCGCGCCTCGCGCTCGGTGACGCGCTCCGGGGCGGGGCTGGGCTTATCCATCGTCAAAAGTTTCGTGGAGCTGCACGGCGGTCGCATTACCATGGAATCGACGCCGGGGCAGGGAACCATCATCACCTGCCGGCTGCCGCGCGAAAACGAGGCGCTGCTGCAATACCTGAAAAAACCGGCGCGCAAACGCGGCGGCAAATCCGCGGCGGCGGGGGCGTAAGCCGCATGGAAACGCGCTACATTCTCACTCTCTCCTGCGCCGATGCGCGCGGCATCGTGGCGGCGGTGGCGGGATTCTTAACGGAGCATTATGGGTTCATCATCGAATCCGCGCAGTTCGGCGATCCTTCGACGCAGCGCTTCTTCATGCGCGTGGAGTTCGAGACTGGAGGGGAAACGCCGCCGGAGCAGGAGCTGAAACGGCTGTTTCAGGCGAAAGTGGCGGGTGCATTCGGCATGGAGTGGCATCTGCACTCCAAGGCAAGCCGGGCCAGGCTGCTAATCATGGCGTCGCGCGAGGGCCATTGCCTGAACGACCTGCTGTACCGCTACCGCACCGGTCAGCTGCACGTGGAAATCCCCGCCGTCGTCTCTAATCATCCGGATTTCAGGGGGATTGTGGAATGGCATGGCATTCCATTCCATCATCTGCCCAATGGCGATAAGGCGGCGCAGGAGGCGGGCGTGAGGGAAATTCTCGCGCGCGAGCGCATCGACGTGGTGGCGCTGGCGCGCTATATGCAGATTCTTTCGCCCCGCTTGTGCAGCGAGCTAAGCGGCCGGGCGATCAATATCCATCATTCCTTCCTGCCCAGCTTCAAAGGGGCAAAGCCCTATCACCAGGCCTATGCCAAGGGGGTGAAGCTGATCGGCGCCACCGCGCATTACGTGACCACCGAGCTGGATGAAGGGCCGATCATCGAGCAGGAGGTGGCGCGCGTGGATCACACGCATTCGCCCGATGATCTGGCCGCCATCGGCCACGACATCGAATGCCTGGTGCTGGCGCGCGCGCTGAAATTTCACGTCGAGCACCGCGTGCTGCCAAACGGGCACAAGACGGTGGTGTTCAGGTAGTATTACGCTTGACATAATACCTTTCGCGGTATAACATGATTAAGAGCTTTAAATGCCGCGATACGGAATCATTGTATTATGACAGGCCGGTAAAGCGGTTTGAAGCCATCGAGCGTATCGCGCGCCGGAAGCTGCTGATGCTGGCATCGGCTGCGCCGGCGCCTATGACATGGAAATCGTGGACTATCATTAGGATTGACGCCCATGCCAACCGCCAAATTACTTCCTCTCATTCCTCCCGGCGAGATCCTGCTGGAGGAGTTCATGCGTCCTTTGAGCGTCAGCCAGAACCGGCTGGCGCGCGATATCGACGTGCCGCCCGGACGCATCAATCAGATCGTCAATGGCACGCGCGCCATCACCGCCGACACGGCGCTTCGGCTGGCGCGGTATTTCAGTACCAGCGCGGAATTCTGGCTCAATTTGCAGCAGCATTATGATCTGCGCGTTGCCGAGCGGGAAAGCTGGCCGCGCATTGCGCCGAAAATCCGCCCGCTAACCTCGTCTTAGCGTTCGCCAACAGCGGTTGCACTATATCGGGCGCTATTCCACTTGCGCCAGCGTGGGTGCGGTGTTAGCTCTATTTTAACAAATGGCACGACCTTTCAGGAGATGATCATGGATAAACAGAAAGCGCTGGAAACCGCCCTCTCGCAGATCGAGAAAACCTTCGGCAAGGGCAGCATCATGAAGCTGGGGGGGCAGGAGGCGGAGAAGATCGACGCCATTTCCACCGGTTCGCTGGGGCTGGACATTGCGCTGGGCGTGGGCGGCGTGCCGCGCGGCCGCGTGATTGAGATTTTCGGGCCGGAAAGCTCCGGCAAGACCACGCTCACCCTGCATATCGTGGCGGAAGCGCAGAAAAAAGGCGGGGCGTGCGCGTTCATCGACGCCGAGCACGCGCTGGATCCCATCTATGCCCGGAAATTGGGGGTGAATATCGATGAATTGCTGATCTCCCAGCCCGACACCGGCGAGCAGGGGCTGGAAATCGCCGATACGCTGGTGCGCTCCGGCGCGCTGGACGTGATCGTCATCGATTCGGTGGCGGCGCTGGTGCCGAAGGCTGAGCTGGAAGGCGAGATGGGGGATTCCCACATGGGGTTGCAGGCGCGGCTGATGAGCCAGGCGCTGCGCAAGCTCACCGGCTCCATTTCCCGCACCAACTGCACGGTGATTTTCATCAACCAGATCCGCCAGAAGATCGGCGTGATGTTCGGCAATCCCGAAACCACCACCGGCGGCAACGCGCTGAAATTCTACGCTTCGGTGCGCATCGACATCCGCCGCATCGGCGCCATCAAGGACAAGGAAGAGGTGATCGGCAACGCCACGCGCGTCAAGATCGTGAAGAACAAGGTGGCCCCGCCCTTCCGCATCGTGGATTTCGAGATCATGTATGGCGAGGGCATCTCCAAAACCGGCGAACTGATTGACCTCGGCGTGAAGGCCGGCATCATTGAGAAAAGCGGCTCCTGGTTTTCGTATCATGACCAGCGCATCGGCCAGGGCAAGGAGAACGCCAAGCAATACCTGAAGGAAAATCCGCAGGTGGCGGCGGAAATCGAAGCCAAGATCCGGGCCAATTCCGGAGACATCTCCAGCGCGCTGAAAGCCGAACCGGCGGAATTCGCCGACGCCGACGCGGCGTAATAAAAACCCGGGTTTAGGGCTGCTGTGCGGCGCAGGCGACGGCGCGCGAGGCCATGTCGTGCACCATCACTTCCGGCGACGGCGTATCGGGCAGGGCCGCCTTCTGCACGGGTTTCTGCCGTTCGATGACACAGGCAGGCGCGGGCGCCGTCACTTCATGCGGTTGCCGGTTCATCAGGCACTCCGCCTGCTTGTGCGCCAGCCGCTCATCTTGAATGCATTTCAACTCAGTGAACTCCCCCTGCGCCAGCCAGGTGCAAACAGCGCCCGCAGCCAGCGTACTTGCCATCAAGATGGTGCTGCCAAGCGTTAAGCCGGTGTC
>JAFATP010000260.1 GCA_019243895.1 Alphaproteobacteria bacterium | reverse complement strand
TCGCCCGCCGCACCGTGGCCAAATACCGGGAGGCGCTGGGCATTCCTTCCTCCATGCATCGCAAGCGCCAGCGCCAGATGGCGGGATAATATCAGGAATTACTCTGGTCTTTACCAGTCATTAATATCCGCATTACAATCATTATTTAACCATATGCGCCTACAGTGGGCCGCATGGAACATTCGCCCAGCCTGCCCGTCTTACCTGAAGCGGCGCCGATCGCCTCGCTGCTTACCGATGCGGGCGTCAACGATATTTTGGTCAACGGCGTGGGCAGCGTGTATGTGGAGCGCCAAGGCGGGATGACGCTGACGCCGCTGCGCTTCGCCGATGAGACTGCCGTGCGCGCGCTGGCCGAAGCCATCGCCAACGCCGCGGGCAGACCGCTAGACCCCGACCGGCCATTGTTGGATACGCGGCTGGCGGACGGCTCGCGCGTCAATATCGTTGCCCCGCCGCTGGCGGTGGACGGCACGATGATTTCCATCCGCAAATTCTCGCCGTCGCAGATCACGCTGGATATGATGGCCACGCAGGGCAATATTTCGCCGCAGCTGGCGGAGTTCCTGAAAATCTGCGGACGGTGCCGCATCAATATCCTGGTCGCCGGCGGCACCGGCTCCGGAAAGACCACGTTGCTGAACGCGCTTTCGCAATCCATTGAGGATGAGGAGCGCGTGGTTACCATTGAGGATACGGCGGAGCTGCGCCTGATGAAGCCGCATGTGGTGCGCCTGGAAACCCATCCCCTTACCGCCGGCGAAGATCCCCGGCTGGAAGTGACTACGCGCGATCTGGTGCGTAACGCGCTGCGTATGCGCCCCAACCGCATCATCGTGGGCGAGGTGCGGGGAGAAGAAGCATTCGACATGATGCAGGCGATGAACACCGGCCATGAAGGCTCGCTTTGCACCATGCACGCCAATCACCCGCGCGACGCGCTGTTCCGGCTGGAAAACATGGTGAATCTCGCCGGATTCCACCTGCCGGTGCGCGCCATTCGCGGGCAGATCGCCTCGGCGCTGCATCTGGTGGTGCAGATCAGCCGCATGCAGGACGGCCTGCGTCGAGTAACCTTTGTTTCCGAGGTGTGCGGCATGGAAGGAGACGTCATCACCATGCATGATCTGATGCAGTTCATTTCGCATGGCGAGCGCGCCGACGGGCGCATGAATGGCGACTGGCGGTTTTCCGGAATCGTGCCGCGCTTCGCGCGCCGCATCGTGTATTGGGGCGAAGGCAAGCGTTTTACGGAAGTATTCGGAGTTAAGCTGCCGGGTGTCTGACCGGCGCTTATCTCATCCCATCTCGCGCCCCGGGCCCGGTTTCGTCGTAGCGGTGCTCAGCGGCGCGGAATTATCCGTGACGGCCGCTACTTTATAATCCGTCGCCTTGCCGATAGTTCTCCCCATTTCCGCCATCGGCTCCTTGGAAATCAGGGTTTTTTTCATTTGCTCCGCTTCCGCTGCTTGCTGCTCCAGTATTAGCTTAGCCTCGGCCTCCTGGACCGCGATGTCCGGCCCGCTGCCGCGGGATCCTTTCGGGCCCTTCGGCCCCTTGGCTTTGGGGCCTTTGGCCTTTTTACCTTTTTCCGCATTTTGCGCCTGGGGTTCCTTGCCGGCCGATTCCCCCTTCGTGGTCGTGTTCATTTTATCGGCCTGTTGTTTTTGGGAAGCGCCCAGCTGCTCCTTCGCGGAGAGCTGCTGCATGCTGGCGCGTTCACTGGCCTTCGCAGCATTTTGCGTTGCGTTCTTTGCCGTGCCGTCGCCTTGAGGCTGGGCTGCCGCTTGTTGCGTTACCCGCGTTTTGTCCGCGTCCTGCGCACGTTCCACCTGGAGTTTCATTTGCATCTGCGTCTGTGTGCCGGTTTGAGCCGTAGTTTGTTGAACAGTGCTGCCGGCAGCTCTATCGGTGGATTGCGCGGCCTGCGTTCCAAGAGAGGGTTGCTGAGCTTGTGATTGCGCCGGCGTCTGCTGTATCCCCGCGGCCTGACCCATGAAAGCGGATTGCGAAACATCCTGCCCACGGGGAGTGACCGCCTGCGTTTGCTCCATCTTGGCAGCGACGGAGGTTTTGTTGGCAAGCGAAAGGTTCAATTGGTTCTGCCGATTCACCTGCTGCAGGTGAAGAATGGCGAAAAACTTTTCGAGTTTCTTCACCACCGCTTTTGCCACGGCTGCATGCGGGCCGAGAGACGCTGATTGCTCATGGTCGGCTTCCGGCTCCACCATCGTGTCGAAAATCGCCACGGCGCGCCCGAAGATGGCCAGCTTCCATTTCATCCATAGCGGCGTTTCCGCTTCCGGAATGGAGATTGGGTTCTTGCGGGCTTCCGCTTTGCTGTCCAGGGGTTTGCGCGCCATGGCACTCATTCCTCCGGTGCCGGAATTCTGGCTCCGTACTTCGCTTATTTAGCCATTTTAGCATGTGATTGCCGGAGGTGTATGAAGTTTTTATAAATTATATCGTGCATGGGAGCGAAGGAGTGAATTGGAAAGTGCTGAACTGTATAGATTAATTAATATTTAAGATTAGAAAAATATACTATCAACAGATGTAGTTACGACGTGTATTTAGACCTTGAAAGTATGTCTGGCGCTTTTCTGAATCCCTATGAGAGAGATAGAAACGGCGCAACTCCGCTGCATTATGCAAAGACGCCCGCTGATGTAGATGCGCTTCTTGATGCGATGCCGGATGATAAAACGCGTTTTGAACAGATTAATACATGGGATAAAACTGGCCGCAGACCTTTGGAATGGGCTATCTGGAATCTGAATGTCGATGTTGTGGAAAAACTATTGGATCGCGGCGCTATCCCAATAGTGGTGAATGTGGCAGCAAGAGATGAATACCTCAAAGATCTAATCACTCCTGAACGATATAATGATCTCGCTAATAAAGAGCGTATAGATAAAATCAGAGCATTACTGGAAAAAAGAAGTGCTGAATATCTTCAGAATCAAGATCGTAAGTTCAGTGAGAAAGCCGCTCAATATAAAGATATCCATGCTTTGCTCGCAGGAGAGCCGGATGCAAAAGTAATTCATCCGGAGCAGCCGAAAAGAGAAGATTTCACTGATGTTCCCACCTTGCCGGCTGTGGAACGGAAAGGTCCTCCGATGACGCTACTTGTGGTGGAGGGCGGTGCGGATGATGACCTGGGGCATCACCGCGAGACAACTTATATTGCCAATGGTGTCTTACAAAAATTATCAGATGGTAAAGCGCCAGCCGATGCAGTTTTAGGGGTACGTGGTGCAATAAACTTTGCAAGACACGGTGGATTTTCGCAAGAAGAGAATTATAAGGAAACGCAAGCATTAGCTATTTTAATGCGCCATCCGGAAATCAGCAATGGCACTGCCGTAATATCTAATAGTGAGGGTATGCATACCAAAGACTGGTACGCTTTCCATCCTAATCCCGAATTAAGGGATGCTTGGGCTAAAATGAATCCCATTATTTTCAATTCTACTGGAAATGACAGCCCGGCGGGAGATGGCAGCGAGAATCGAAGCGGTAGACAGGAACAGGATGCTCTCGAATATGCCCATGTTCCCCGCGTAGTACGGGTTGGGGCTGTAAAGGATAGCAGCCGAACAGGGATAACAGATAACAAGGGACAGATGCATCGTGCTCATTACGCGCCGGAATTTTATAGTGAACCAGGCGCGACGTTTTCCGCTCCCTTGTTGAACTATAAAGGCGAAAATTTATTGGGAACGTCTATCACTACGCC
>JAFATP010000259.1 GCA_019243895.1 Alphaproteobacteria bacterium | reverse complement strand
GCAATGCGTCCACCGGACTGGGGCTGTCAGCCCAGGCGCGCCATACCACCTCTTATGAGTTCATTCTCAGCGATTCCCCCTTGGCGCAGGCTGTCATGCCCACCGCCATCCCTCGCCTGTCGCTGATCCCCGCCACCATGGATTTATCGGGTGCCGAAATTGAGCTGGTGAGCATGATGCGGCGCGAATACCGCCTGCGCCAGGCGCTGGAGCGCATTCCCCTGCCCTATGATTATATATTAATCGATTGCCCGCCCTCTCTGGGCCTGCTCACCTTAAACGCGCTGGTGGCGGCGGACACGGTGCTGATCCCGCTGCAATGCGAATTCTATGCGCTGGAGGGCCTGAGCCATCTCACTAAAACCATTGAGCTGGTGCGCAACGCGCTAAATCCCGAGCTTGCCATTAAGGGTATCGTGCTGACCATGTATGACCGCCGCAATCGCTTCACCGAGCAGATCGAACGCGATGTGCGCGGCTATTTCGGCGACAAGGTGATGGAAACGGTGATTCCCCGCAACGTGCGGATGTCGGAAGCGCCTTCTCATGGCAAGCCCGCGCTGATTTACGACATGCACTGCTCCGGCTCCCGCGCTTATATTCGCCTTGCCAGCGAAATGCTGAAGCGCGAACGTAAACAGCAAAAGGCGGTCGAGGCCGCTTAAGCCATGATCCAGAGATGAAAGGAATGCTATGGTAACCGTTAAATCCCAGCCGAGAGGCTTAGGCAAAGGGCTTTCAGCGCTGATTTCCGAGATCAATACATCGCCCATCGGCCCCGAAGGGGAAGCGCAGCCCGGCGCCCCGGTGATGGGGCAGGAGGTGCCGCTGCGCGCCATCGTACCGGGAAAATTTCAGCCGCGCATTCGCTTTGACGAGCAACAGTTAAAGGAACTCAGCATCTCCATCCGCAAGAATGGGGTCATGCAACCCATCGTGCTGCGCCGCGCCGGCGCTTTCCGCAGCGAAACTTATGAGATCATTGCCGGCGAACGCCGCTGGCGCGCCGCGCAGATGGCCGGATTGGAGACTATTCCGGCCATCGTGCGCGATATTACCGACCAGCAGGCGCTGGAGCTGGCGCTGATCGAAAACGTGCAGCGGGCCGACCTGACGCCGCTGGAGGAAAGCCGGGGTTACCAGCGCCTGCTGGAGGAATTTGCGTACACGCAAGAGGAGTTGGCGGAAATCGTCGGCAAAAGCCGCAGCCATATCACTAATCTGCTGCGCCTGCTGACCTTGCCTGAATCCATCAAGGAACTGCTGGAGGAAGGGCGGATCAGCATGGGCCATGCCCGCGCGCTGATCGGCATGGAGGAGGAGCAGGCGGCCGTCATTGCCCAGGCCACCGTGCAAAAGGGCTTGAGCGTGCGTCAAGTGGAGAAACTGGCGCGCGGGGAGGGCGAAACACCGAAAGCACCCCCGGAAGAAAGAACGCTGCGCCAGCGACCGCGCGGTGCCTCGGCAGGCACGGGTAAAGACGCCGATATCCTGGCCCTGGAGGAAACGCTGAGCGAAAATCTCGGCATGACGGTGGAAATCGCGCAGGCCGACGGGCAGCGCGGCAGCGTCATCATCGCTTACGACACCCTGTCGCAGCTGGACGAATTGCTGCGCAGGCTCACCGGCGCTCTGTAACCCGGCGGATGGAAACGGTCAGCACCGTAAAGCTCGGCATCGCCGGCTGCACCGGCCGCATGGGACAGGCGCTGCTGGAAGCCGCCGTTTCTGCGCCAGGGTGCCGCGTGGTTACGGGCGGTGTGCGGGCGGAAGAGCAGGCGGGCCGGAACATGCCGCCCGGTTTAGTCTTAGCGCACACCGCCAAGGAATTGATGGCATCGAGCGACGTCGTCATCGATTTCACCGCGCCGGAATTCACTGTGGAGCTGGCGCTGGAGGCGGCGGGAAAAGCCTTGGTAACCGGCACCACCGGGTTTTCGACGGCGCAGCAACGCGCGCTGGAAGAGGCGGCCCATTATGCCGTCATTGTGCAGTCGGCCAATTTCAGCATCGGCGTGAACGTGCTGGAAGCGTTAGTGGAACAGGCGGCGCGGTTATTGGACGATGCCTATGACATCGAGGTCGACGAAATGCACCACCGCATGAAAAAAGATGCGCCGTCCGGCACCGCACTGATGCTGGGGCGCGCCGCAGCGCAGGGCAGGGAGGTAGACTTCGCGCACGCTCGCCTTTATCGGAAGGAAGGCCTGGGCGAGACACGGCCGCGCGGCGCCATCGGCTTCAGCGCGCGGCGGGGAGGCGAGGTGGTGGGTGTGCACACGGTTACGTTTGCCGGGCCCGGAGAGAATCTGGAGCTGACGCATCGCGCTTTTTCCCGCGCTATCTTTGCGCACGGCGCCCTGCGGGCGGCGCGCTGGGCTTACGGCAAAAAACCCGGCCTATACGCGATGCGGGACGTGCTGGGAGAGCCTTAAGCGGCGTGGGTCAATGCCGGAAATGGCGAACCCCGGTAAAAATCATGGCCATTTCCGCCTGGTCCGCCGCCGCAATCACCTCCGCATCGCGAATCGAGCCCCCAGGCTGGATAATTGCGGCAATTCCGGCCTCGGCCGCCAGCTTGACGTTATCGGGGAAAGGGAAGAACGCGTCGGAGGCCAGCGCCGCGCCTTGCGTGCTCAGGCCCGCTTCCCGGGCTTTCCAGCAGGCAATGCGGGTGGAGTCGATGCGGCTCATCTGCCCGGCGCCAATGCCGATGGCGGCGTGGTCCTTCACCAGCACTATCGCGTTGGATTTCACGTGTTTGGCCACGGTGAAGGCGAAGCGCAGGTCCTCCAGCTGCGAAGGCGAGGGCTGCCGGCGCGTCACCACTCTCAGCGATGCCTCGTCCAGCACCGTCCGGTCTTCCTCCTGGTAGAGCACGCCGCCGGCGACGCTGCGCAGGCTCATGCGGAAGCGGCTGGGCGGGGGCAGGGGGCCTGTCAGCAGCAGGCGCAACTTTTTGCGCGTTTTCAGCAGAGCGAGCGCCTCCGGCTCGGCCGAGGGCGCCACCAGCACCTCCACGAACAGCTTGCCCAGCGCCTGCGCAAACGCTGCATCCACCGGGCGATTAACGGCAATAATGCCGCCATAGGCCGAAACCGGATCGCAGGCCAGAGCGCGGCGGTATGCTTCCTCCAGCATCGGGGCCGCGGCCACGCCGCACGGATTGGCGTGCTTGACGATCACCACCGCGGGCGCGGTGAACTCCGCGGCCAGCTCCAGTGCGGCGGAGGCATCGTTGAAATTGTTATAGCTCAGGCGCTCGCCCTGCGCCAAAACGGCGGTGCTCAAGCCGCTTTCATCCAGCGCGTAAAACGCCGCCCGCTGGTGCGGGTTTTCGCCGTAATGCAGCGCCTGTTTCAGCGTGGCGCTGAGCGGCAGCGTCGCCGGGAATGCGTCATCCGCCAGCCGCGCAAACCAGGCGGCAATGGCGCTGTCATACGCGGCGGTGCGGGCGAAAGCCTTTCCCGCCAGCTCCCGGCGTAATTCCGGCGAGGTGGCCCCGTCCAGCCTCTCGATTTCAGCCTGCACGCGCGCATAATCCGCGGGATCGGTCACCACGGTGACGTCGGCGTGGTTCTTGGCGGCGGAGCGGATCATGCTCGGCCCGCCGATGTCGATCTGCTCGATGCATTCGGCGACATTCGCGCCCGATTTCACCGTTCGCTCGAAGGGATAAAGATTCACCACCACCAGGTCGATCGGCGCCATGCCGTGCGCCTGCATCGCCGCGCGGTGCGACTCCGCGTCGCGGCGTCCCAGCAGCGCGCCGTGCACCTTGGGGTGCAAGGTTTTCACCCGCCCGTCCATGATCTCGGGAAAACCGGTATAATCGGCGATATCGGTGACGGCCATGCCGCCGTCACGCAATGCCCTCGCCGTGCCGCCGGTGGAGATCAGCTCCACGCCGCGCCCGTGCAGAAAGGCGGCGAACCCGCCCAATCCCGCCTTGTCGGAAACGGAAAGCAGCGCGCGTTTGATCATGACGGGAATGAATCTTTAAGGATTGGGTTAAGGATTAGGCCGGTATTCCGGCACCAGAGTGGCAAGCAGCCTGACTGCGCCGGAGACGTCTCTTTCTCTACAACGTTCCTTCAGGCGCGCAAGCGATTTGTGCAGCGGCGCGAACGCAACGTCGCGCGCCGCCGCCAGCAGGATGCCGCTGCGGGAAGTGCGGGTGACGCCTTCCTCATCGTAAAACAGCTCCTCGAACAGTTTCTCGCCGGGCCGCAGGCCGGTATAGCGGATCGCGATGTCTTGGCCGGGGCGCAGCCCCGCCAGCCGGATCATCTGCGTGGCCAAGTCCGTGATGCGCACCGGCGTGCCCATATCCAGCACGAAGATCGCCTCGCGGCGCGCCTGCATCTCCAGCCCCAGCGCCGCCGCCTGCAACACCAGCTCCACCGCCTCGCGGATGGTCATGAAATAACGCACCATGTCCGCATGCGTGACGGTGATCGGCCCGCCGCGTTGCAGCTGCTTCTGGAACAGCGGCACCACCGAGCCGGTGGAACCCAGCACATTGCCGAAGCGCACGGTGAAAAACCGCGTCGGCCCTTGGCCGTGCGAACCCAGCGCCTGTGTATACGCCTCGCTTAACCGCTTGGTGGCGCCCATAATATTGGCCGGATGCACCGCCTTGTCGGTGGAGATCAGCACCATGGCCGCCGCGCCGTGCGCCAGCGCCGCATCGGCCACGTGGCAGGTGCCGAAAACATTGGTGGTAATGGCTTCGATCGGATTGGCCTCGGAAAGCGGCACGTGCTTAAGCGCCGCGGCGTGAAATACCAGCTCCGGTTTTTCCTCCGCGAACAGCGCCTCGATATGCGGCGCATCGCGCACATCGGCCAGCACGGCGCGGCGTGGCACCCCGGGGTGAATTTCGCCAAGCTCCTGGTCAATGCTATAAAGCGCGAATTCGCTCAGCTCCACCAGCAGCAGCCGGGTCGGGGAGAACCCGGCAATCTGCCGCGCCAGTTCGCTGCCGATGCTGCCGCCCGCGCCGGTAATGGCCACGCGCCTGCCCGAAACCAGCGCCGCCACCACGCTTTTGTCGTGCACGTTCTGCGCGCGGCCGAGCAAATCTTCAATGGCGATCGGGCGTATCTCCTGTTTTTCCGCGCCGTGCTTGAACTCGTTCAGGGAAGGCAGCCGCCCCATGCCCAGCCCCAGCGGGTCCGCCAGTTCCAGCAGCTGGCGGGTTTTCTTCCCCGTGGGATCCTCCTCCGCCAGAATCAGCCGCTGCGGCTTTAGGCCCTTGCGCTCGAGCGCATGCACCACGGAGGCCATCTCCTGCGCCCCGCCGTAAATACGCACGCCCAGAAGCTCGCGGTGGCGGCGGGAAGGGTCTTCATCCAGAATGCCGACCACACGATACGGCGAGGCGGGGTTGCGCGTGCATTCGCGGATGAAAAGCTCGGCGCTGCCGGTGGCCCCCGCCAGCAGCAGCGGAATCTGGCGCGAGGCGTCATGCGTGAAATGAAAAGCCAGGGTGCGGTCTTTCACGGCGCGGTATAGAAAGCGCGGCCCGCCGAGCAGCGCCAGCAATAAAAGCCATAGAATGAACGGCAGCGAGCGGGGAATGCCCTCCAGGCGGGTCAGCGCGAACATCAGCACGGTGAAGACGACCACGGCGATGGTGACGGCCTTGGTGATGGCCACCAGATCCGGTAGCGACGCATAGCGCCACAGGCCCCGGTACAGCCGCATGCGGGCGAAAACCAGGCTGGAAAGCGCCGTGAACATCAGCATGCCGGGCAGCAGATACGGCGTCGCCAGATGAAATTGCTCATCGCCGAGGCGCAAATAAAGCGCCAGCACGAAGGCCAGCGCCGCCATGCCCGCGTCGTGCAGCGCCGCCACCAGGCTGCGCCAGGAAAAGAACAGCCAGGGAGATACTTGTTTTGTTATGGAGTGGATCTTTTCCGGGTCCGCCATCGCCTTAAACCGCTAGGCAAGCGCGCTTTTATGCCGGGTATGCGTAAAGAACCACAGCAGCACCGCAGCCGCTGCATACGCCACCACAATATTAAGCGCGGCGATGCCGGGGTAAAGCGTCGCCATTACCGCCAGCATGATCAGCAGAAAATTCACTCCCAGCACCAGGCCCGTCACTTCGGTATGCGAACGCCCGGCGCGCACTGCGCGCTGATAGAAATGCTGGGAATGGGCCTGCCACAGCTTCTCCCGCTTGAAGGCGCGCTGAAACAACGTGGCGGTGGCGTCCAGCACGAAATAGGCGGGCAGGATGAATGCCGCTGCGCCGAAACCCTGCCGGCCCGCCGCAAACAGCAGATACGCCAGGAAAAATCCGATCGGGATGCTGCCGACATCGCCTAAAAAGATGCGGGCGGGATGCCAGTTCCACCACAAGAAACCGATGGCGGCGGCCAGCGCGATCAAGCTCATCAGGGACAGCGCGCCGCCGAACATGCCGGTTAGCACGGCCAGCACCAGCACGCCCAGCGCGATGGACGCCATCTCGGTGGTGGCCAGACCGTCGATGCCGTCCATGAAATTGAACAGGTTGACGAACCACAGCCACACCAGCGCGCGCAAGGCATAATCCGTCCAATGCGGCACAAATCCGGGGAACCAGTCGTGGCTGGCGTCCGGCATCACCAGCAGCACCGCGATCAATTGCACCACCAGTCGCGTGAACGGAGAAAGCTGAATCCAGTCGTCGATCAACGAGATGGACGCCAGCAGCAGCATGCCCGCCAGCAGCAGGTAGGCGTCGGTGCCGCGCCCGGGCGTGTTAACGTCCATCACCAGCAGGAAGATCACCAGCGTGATCACCACGGCGACGCCCCCGCCGCGAGGCACCGGCGTGGTATGGTTGCTGCGCGGATTGGGAATGTCCATCAGCACCTGCTTCTGGCGCAGGGCGAGGATGGTCACGCGCGTGCCCGCCAGCGACATCACGAAAGCGCCGATGCCCAGGAATATATAATAAAGCATGGGGTAGTTGGTCACGGTGTCATGCATCATGCCGCCTGCTATAGCAGAACCATTTTCTTGATGCCAGCGTCGGGAATAAACTGACCGCTCTACCGCCTCCCGAACAGCCGCTCCACATCCTTGCGCTTCAGCTCCACATAGGTTGGCCTGCCGTGGTTGCACTGGCCGGAATGCGGCGTTTGCTCCATCTGCCTGAGCAGCGCGTTCATCTCCTCGATGGAAAGCGCGCGCCCGGCGCGAACGCTGCCGTGACAGGCCAAGGTACCGCAGATATGCGCCAGCTTCTCCTGCAGCGCCAGCGGCTGCTGGTATTCGGCCAGGTGGCAGGCCACGTCGCGCACCAGCTGTTGGATATCGGCCTGGGCGAGCAGGGCGGGAATCTCCCGCACCGCCACCGTGGCCTCGCCAAACGCTTCCACCACCAGCCCGCACCGCGCCAGCGCCTCGGCGTGCGCCAGCAGCGTCGCGCAATCGCCGGCGGAAAGCGAAATGATTTCCGGGATCAACAGCTTCTGGCGGCCTACTCCCTGTTCCGCCAGCTGGCGTTTCATGCGTTCATACACCAGCCGCTCATGCGCCGCGTGCTGATCCACCAGCACCAGTCCGTCTCCCGTTTCCGCCACGATATAGGTGCCGTGCAGCTGCGCGCGGGCGGCGCCCAGCGGATAGGCGTCAGCCGGCGCTTCCTGGGCGGGTTCGGTTCTGGCGTGAGGCGGCAGGACGGACGGCGGCAGCAGGCCCACGCCCGGCCCGGCCGGCGGCGCGAAAAACGCCGCCGCTTCCTCCTGCACGGAATATGAAACAGGGGCAGTGGAGGCATACCCCCCTGACGGCGAGTGGCCCGGGCGGAAAGCGGAAAGCGCGGCTGCGCCGCCGGTGGTGGCGGCGCGGTGGCCGGCATCGTGCAGCGCCTGGCGCACCGCACCGATCAGCAAGCCGCGCACGAAGGCATTATCGCGGAAGCGCACCTCCGTTTTGGCGGGATGCACGTTCACATCCACCTCCTGCGGCGGCACCGTTAAAAACAGCGCGGCCACCGGATGGCGGTCATGGCTTAAGAAATCCTGATACGCTCCCTTTAAAATGCCAAGCAGCATGCGGTCGCGCACCGGGCGGCCGTTGACGAACAGGAACTGCGCGCTGGCGCTGGCGCGGTTGAAGGTAGGCACCCCGGCGAAACCGGAAAGCTCCATGCCTTCGCGCGTGGCCGCAACCGGCACGGCATTGGCGGCAAAGTCGCGGCCCAGAATAGCATTCAGCCGGGCCTGGCGGCGCTCCAGCAATTCGCCCTGCGCCGCATCGGTGGCAAAAGCGCGCTTGCCGTCCACGGTGAGGGAGAAGGAAATATCCGGATGCGCCAGCGCCAGACGCTGCGCAATATCCACCGCGTGCTGCGTCTCGGTGCGGTCGGATTTGAGGAATTTCAGCCGCGCCGGGGTGGCGTAAAACAGATCGCGCACCTCCACGCGCGTGCCGCGCGGCTGTGCCGCCGGAGCTGGCCCGCCTGCCTTTCCTCCCTCCACGCGCAACTCCCACGCCGCATCGGCGCCGCGGGCGCGGCTGGCGATGGCCAGGCGGCTGACCGAGCCGATGGCGGGCAGGGCCTCGCCGCGAAAGCCCAAATGGCGGATGCGCAGCAAATCGTCATCCGGCAGCTTGGATGTGGCATGGCGTTGAATGGCCAGCCCCAACGCCTCTTTCGTCATGCCGTCTCCGTCGTCGCTGACCGCAATCAGCGTTTTCCCGCCCTGTTCCAGCGTGATGTCGATGCGCGCGGCGCCGGCGTCAATGGCGTTTTCCACCAGCTCTTTAACCACCGATGCGGCGCGCTCCACCACTTCGCCCGCGGCGATGCGGTTGACCAGCGTCGGCGGCAGGATGCGGATCATAAAGAAGCCAGCTGCGACAGCGCCTTGCCGCAGGCAAGGGCAGGGGGGGTGAGGCCGGATTTGCATTCCGCCTCGGCCCGGGCCAGATGCGCCAGCGCCCGGCCAAGCGCGGGCCTGCTCCAGCCCTCCGCCTGCTGGGTGACGGCGCCCACCTGCCGGAAGAACACCGGCGGCTTCAATGCGGCCACCGCCTGGGCCACCGGCACGCCGCCATCCGCCTCGGCGCGCACGGCGTAAAGCCGTTGGAAATGGCGCTGCACGGCGCGCAAAACCGCCACCGGGCTGGCGCCTTCGCGCATCAGCAATTCCTGCTGGCGGTCCGCCGCCGCGGCCTGGCGGCCGGCCACCGCCAGCGCCAGCTCATCCAGCAGCGCCTCCTTGTTATGGCCCACCAGCGCCTGGGCTTCTTCCAGCGCCAGCTCGCCGCCCTCTCCGGCATAAAGCACGATTTTCTCCAGCTCGGAGAGCGTGATGCCCCGGTCATTGCCCAGCTGCTGCGCCAGATATTCCAGCACGCCCGCCTGCAGCCGCACACCCGCCCCGTTCAGCCGCGCGCGAATGACGCCGCTTACATCCGCCGCTTCGTCCTTATAGCACGGCAGGGCCGCCAGTTTCGTATGCGATTCAAACAATTGGCGCAAGCTTGAGCGCGGCGAGAGCTCGCCCGCCAGCATAATCAGGTAATGCACCGGCTGGGCCTCCAGCGCCGCCTCGACGGCGCGCGCCGTTTTATCGCCCGCATCGCGCACCAGCACCACGCGCCTGCCGCCCAGCAGGCTGAACGCCGCCAGCTCATCGGCCAGCAGGGCGGGGTCGGCGCGCAACTGCTCCGCCGAAAGCTCCAGGCAGTCCGCCATGTCCTGCGAAGCGCCGGCCAGACTCCCGCGCGCCTGGCGCAGGCGCGCCTGTGCCAGGCCTTCATCCGGCCCGTAAAGCAGCATGCCCCACGCCGATTGATCCGGCGCCTGCAAAAATCCGGCCATGGCTTTAGGCGCGATTTTCATAGCCGCCTCAGGAAGGCTTCGCGGCCGCTTCGGGATGGGCGAAATACGCCGCCAGCCGCATGCGCACGTCCTCGGCCAGCTCGGTGGTGGCGCGCTTGATGGCGTCCTCGCGCGCCACATAGGTGGAATAATAAGCGTTGGCGACGTTGTTATACGCCACCGAACGATAGGTTTTCCCGGTGTAGACGGTGACGCCGTCCGCCAGGCGGATCAGCGCTAAATTAGCGCTGACATTCATGTTGCTGCGGGCAACCGTACCGTCCGGCGAGATGGAGACCGCCGATTCCAGCACCACGATCAGCGCCTTTAACTGATATTCCTGTCCGGCGGCGGCGCCGTTCGGATTCAACCGGTCTTCAAGGTCGGCGGCGAATTGCATCGCCACACGCCGCTGCACCGGATCGTTGCTGGAGGCAACCACGCCGACGCGTGCCGCCATCAAGCCCGGCGCATCCGCGCCGTCATGCTTGGCATACATCGGCTCGAAGCCGCACCCGGCCAGCGCCGGGATGAAAGCAACCACGCACGCCAGCCGCGCCAATCTATTTAACCACGACATTGACCACCTTGTTCGGCACCACAATGCATTTCACCATTTCCTTCTCCGCAATCGCCCGCCTCACCCCTTCCACCTCCAGCGCGCGCTCCTGCACTTGCTGTGCGGGCGCATCCTTGGCCACCGTCAGCGTGCCGCGCAGCTTGCCGTTCACCTGGATGGCCAGCGTTACCATCCCTTCTTCGATCAGCGCCGGATCCGCAACCGGCCACGCGGTGTCGGCCAGCATCTTGGCATGTCCCAGCCGTTCCCACAATTCTTCCGTCACATGCGGCAGGAACGGGTTCAGCAGCTGCAACGCCGCGCGCACGCCCTCCCACCGCTCGCGGGCGTTTTCCGGCAACGATTCCAGCGTGTTGGTCAACTCGCGGACGCGCGCGATGGCCTTATTGAAATGAAACTGCTCGATGTCGCCGGTAACGGCGGCGATGGTCTTGTGCATCTGCCGCGTCGCATCGGATGGCTGATTCAGCCCTTTTCCCGCCGGCGGAACCCTTTCCGCAGTGCCGAGCGCCAGCTTCCATACGCGGTTGATATAGCGCCATGCGCCTTCGATGCCCGCTTCCGTCCATTCCAGGTCGCGCTCCGGCGGCGAATCGGACAACATGAACAGCCGCGCCGCATCCGCGCCGTAGCTTTCCAGAATGTGCCGCGGGTCCACCGTGTTCTTCTTGGATTTGCTCATCTTCTCCACGCGGCCCACCGTCACGCTTTCGCCGCTTCCTTCGCGCAGAAAGGAGCCGTCCGGCTGCTTGGCCACTTCGTCCGGCGACAGCCATTTGCCGTGCGCATCCTTATACGTCTCATGGCACACCATGCCTTGCGTCTCCAGGCGCTTGAACGGCTCCTCGAACGGCTGCAGGCCGCAGGCTTTCAGCGCGCGCATGAAAAACCGCGCATACAGCAAATGCAGCACCGCGTGCTCGATGCCGCCGATATAGCAATCCACCGGCATCCAGCGCGCCAATGCCTCCGGCGCGAAGGCCTGATCGGCGTGCGGTGCGGTGAAGCGCGCGAAATACCAGGAGGATTCGAAAAACGTGTCGAACGTATCCGTCTCGCGCTGCGCGCTTCCGCCGCAGCCGGGGCAGGCCGCGTGCTTCCAGCGGGGGTGGTGCGCCAGGGGGTTGCCGGGCTTATCGAACGTCACGTCGCGCGGCAGCTCCACCGGCAGATCCTGCTCCGGCACCGGCACCACGCCGCAGGCGTCGCAATAGATGACGGGAATCGGGCAGCCCCAGTAACGCTGGCGGGACACGCCCCAGTCGCGCAGCCGGTAATTGACCTTGCCTTCGCCCAGCCCTTTTTCCTCCAGCGCCGTCACCGCTTTTTTCTTGGCCTCCTCCACCGTCAGGCCGTTGAGGAAGCCGGAGTTTATCAGCACGCCGCCGCCCGTATAGGGTTCGTTAGCCGTCGGCGGCTGGTCGTTGTCCGCTTGAACCACGGGCAGGATCGGCAATGCATATTTCCTGGCGAACTCGAAATCGCGCGCGTCATGGGCCGGGCAGCCGAAAACGGCGCCGGTGCCGTAATCCATCAGCACGAAATTGGCCACATAAAGCGGCACGCTGCGCGCCTCGAACGGGTGGGCGATGCGAAGCCCGGTGTCAACGCCCTTTTTCTCGGCTTTTTCGATGGCTTCCTCGCTGGTGCCCAGCTGATTGCATTCGGCAATGAAGGTGGCCAGCGGCGGGTGACGGGCGGCGAGTTCCAGGGCGAGCGGATGATTCGGAGAAATGGCGCAAAAGCTCATGCCGAAGATGGTGTCCGGGCGAGTGGTATAAATTTCCAGCCCTTCGCTCGCCACCCGCCGCTCATCATCCGCCACCACGCGCAGCGTGAGCAGCGCTCCTTCCGATCGGCCGATCCAGCGCTCCTGCATGATGCGCACTTTTTCCGGCCAATCCTTCAAATCCGCCAGGCCGGCCAGCAATGCCTCGGCGAAATCGGAAATGCGCAGGAACCATTGCGAAAGCGTGCGCCGCTCCACCGGCGCGCCGGAGCGCCAGCCGCGGCCATCGATCACCTGCTCATTGGCCAGCACGGTGTTGTCCACCGGGTCCCAGTTGACGAAGGATTCCTTGCGGTAGGCCAATCCATGCTTCAGGAATTGCAGGAAAAAACATTGCTCGTGCTTGTAATACTCCGGGTCGCAGGTGGCGAATTCCCGGCTCCAGTCATAGCTCAAGCCGATGGATTGAAGCTGGCCGCGCATGGTGGCAATGTTGGAGCGCGTCCAGTCGGCCGGATGCGAGCCGCGCTCGATGGCGGCGTTTTCCGCCGGCAGGCCGAAGGCGTCCCACCCCATCGGGTGCAGCACGGAAAAGCCGCGCGCCCGCGCGAAGCGGGCGGCCACGTCGCCCAGCGTGTAATTGCGCACATGGCCCATATGGATGTGGCCGGAAGGATAGGGGAACATCTCCAGCACGTAATATTTCGGGCCGGATGCGTCCTCGGGCGCGGCGAAAGTGGCATCGCGCGCCCAGCGCGCCTGCCATTTCGCTTCCGTCTCCTTGACGTTATAGCGTGGGATGTCCGCCACCGCTTCCGCCTCAGCGCGTCTAGTGGCCAAGCTGGGCGATGCGCAGCTCGCGGGCGCGGGTGAGAATGGTGTCCTCCACCTTGCGGCTCAACCGCTCGTCCTGCGGCTGATCGCGCCACACGCCGCCATCCAGCTTCTGCTTGAACACGGACACGCGCACGCCGTCGGCGCGCAGCGTCTTGTCCAGGATCACCGCGTTGACTTTATAGCGCTCGCCCGGCGCTTTGGGATCTTCATACCAGTCGGTGATGATGGTGCCGCCGAACGGGTCGGCCGAGGCCAGCGGCAGGAAGGAGAGGGTGTCCAGCGCCGCGCGCCACAGGAAGCCGTTGACGCCGATGGGGGAGGCGGTGGAGGTTTTCTCCTCCTCGCTGCCGCCGAGGCTGAATAAGCCCGAGTCGCCGGTCAGCCTGCCGCGCGCATCCTTGCGCTCGATTTGCGGGTCTTGGGGAAACTGCTCTTTGGGTTGTTCGCCGCCGCAGGCGGAAAGAAGGGCGGAAAGCGCCAGCAATCCGGCGCTGAACAGCCGGGGGAAAGGCATAGTACGGTTCATTCGCGGGTCCATTTCATGCAGGGTAAAAGCACGCGGCATCGCGCGTGCCTCCGAATATTTACCCCGTTCCGCTGCTCTTGGCATCAAAAAAGAAAGGGCGGTGTCTGCACACCGCCCTTCCCGAAGCGTGAATGACGAATCAACCGATTAGAAATTCAGGCTGGAACCAACCAGGAACACGTTTCCTTT
>JAFATP010000181.1 GCA_019243895.1 Alphaproteobacteria bacterium | reverse complement strand
TTAAGCAAGTGACTGAACGCGGCGAAATAAGGGTGGCGCATACCGGCGCGATTCAAGAAGAAGCAGCGGAAGAAGCCATGCAGCGCAGCAATATCGAGGAGCGACAACGGACTCGCTTAGTAAATAAGATAGGCACGGACTCTGTTATGCAACAGGAATTGGTTCCCGCGCTGGAGGCCTATGCAAACGCGAAGGACGGAGGGGATATAGAAGGCATGAAACGCGCCATAGATACTGTGCTGAACGCCGTTGTTGGCGCGGTGCAACGCGCACAAAGACCTGGCAGGGGCGGCCCGACGTAATATTATCCTCTCCGCTCGAAATCGATGCGCGGGTCCACCAGCATGGCGGCGATGTCGCCCAGCAGGTTGAACAGCAGGCCCAGCAGCGTGAACATGTAAAGCGTGCCGAACATCACCGGGTAATCGCGGCCCACCACCGCCTCATAACCCAGCAGCCCTAGCCCGTTCAGCGAGAAAATGATCTCGATCAGCAGCGCCGAGGTGAAGACGATGCGCAACAGCGCGCCGGGAAACCCGGCAATGACGATCAGCATGGCGTTGCGGAAGACATGGCCGTAAAGCACCTCGTTAGGGCTTAAGCCGCGCGCCCGCGCCGCCGTGACGTAGAGCTTATTGATCTCGTCCAGGAAGCAGTTTTTGGTGAGCAGGGTGAGGCCCGCGAAGCCGCTGATGACCATGGCCGTCACCGGCAGGGTAATGTGCCAGAAATAATCGGCGATCTTGGCGGGCAGGGAAAGCGAGCGCCAATTGGCGGAGGTGAGCCCTTTCAGCGGGAACCAGTGGAAATAGGTGCCGCCGGCGAACAGCACGATCAGCAGGATGGCGAAGAGAAAGCTGGGGATGGCATAGCCGATGATGATGGCGGTGGACGTCCACACGTCAAAACGCGAGCCGTCGCGCACCGCCTTGGCGATGCCGAGCGGGATCGAAATCAGATACACCAGCAGCGTCGTCCACAGGCCCAGCGACACCGTCACCGGCAGGGTTTCCAGCACCAGCCGCACCACGCTTTTATTGCGATAAAAGCTCTCGCCGAAATCGAAGCGCAGGTAATCGCCGATCATCTTGAAAAAGCGCTCATGGGCGGGGCGGTCGAAGCCATACATTTTCTGAATCTGCGCCACCAGGTCGGGATCCAGCCCGCGCGCGCCGCGATAGATGCTCTCCTGCGTGGCCAGGCCGGTTTGCGCGCGCCCGGCCAGATCGCTGCCCGGGCCGCTGATGGCTGCGGTGGCGTTGGCGCCGGTGGCATCCAGGCTGGTCAGCCGCACGATCATCTGTTCCACCGGGCCGCCCGGCGCCGCCTGCACGATGACGAAATTCAGCAGCATGATGCCGAACAGCGTCGGCACGATCAGCAGCAGGCGGCGGAGGATGTATGCGGTCATGACGGGAACGGAGGGTGAAGCGGCTTCACGATAAAGAGAATCTGCGCTATTGCCAAAGGATTTTCGGGGGTGTAAAGGGATAGGCCCTTAACCATTGCCCGGCGCCGGGCGAGGCGAAGCGCTTCTTTTTGGGCCATTAGCTCAGTTGGTAGAGCAGCTGACTCTTAATCAGCGTGTCGCAGGTTCGATTCCTGCATGGCCCACCATTTTATCGTTGGTCTGTGCCCGGAAAATAGGCTTACAGGTGACGCCGGCTTGACGTGTTGTGCCCTGCAATGCCTGCATTCTGCGGATTATCGAAAAAAGAAAGATTCTTGATCAGCGGTAGCGGCGCAGCGGGCAATCGGCGCGGATACCGCAGGGGGCTGAAGTATCGGCGCCATCTGCACCCGGTGCGATAAAAATTCCGTCCGGCTGGGAAGCGCCGTTTCCCTCTCCGCCGAAACGCGCTTCGACCTCGTCTTCCGGGTCGGCGAAGCGCGGCGAACCGTCGCGGGTGTTCAAGCTGTCGCGGTCCATGGAGAACGCCGCGACATCCTGCGCTCCCACCAGGGTTGCAAAGAGCAGCGTGGCGGCGATCAGGGGAATTTTCAGCATACGCCTCACGAAAAATGTTAGGGCATCATAACATAGGGACAGCGAAAAAGCATTCTTTAATCTCATGCGCCGGCCGCATGCTGCCCGACATCCCCGCGAAAACCGGCCGCCCGAATCATCTCCACGCGCGCTCCGGGCGGCGCCATGGCGCTTTCCAGGCCATATTCCGCGCAATACAATGCGTGCATCCGCGTGCCTAGACCCGCAAGGTGCTTTGCCTCCTGCAGCGCCTTGCCGTCCGCCGCGAGCGCGCTGTGCCCAAAGACCGCTTCCGCCTTTGCGATTTTACGCGCCGCAAGCGTATCCAGGAAGGTGAAATAGGTATTACCGGCCCGGTTGAAGAATTGGGCCGCCTCGGCGCCGGATGCAGGCATGCGGAAATTGACGGCCTGCAGCGGCGCGCTCAGCGTCGGGCGGCCCGTATCATCCAGCAGCAGCTTGCCGGCGTCATCGAGGGCGCAACATTCCAATAACGTTTTAACCAGCGGCGCACCCGCGGCAAGCGCCACATCCATGGGATCGGCCTCGGAAGCGGCGATACGGAATTCCAGCCGGGTCGTGGCATCGGTTATGGGATCGGTGCGGTTCAATTTTGGAGAATGACGGGTGACGCCGCAAATCGCCGTGTTTTCATGTTTGGATTTTCCTACATCAATAAACTGAATAGAAAGTGACTGTTTATCGGCAATGCGGTCATAATTCCCGTGACGGCAGGGCATCGCCATATCGCGCAGCATATGGGCGCCCGTATTGCCGCAGGCAGTCATTAGCGGTGAGGCATGGCCGTTTTCCTGAGCAAACAAATTCGCGTTCCCCAGCCACAGGCTGACATTGGCGTGTTGCCCGCGGCCGACCAATACATCATACGGCGAACCGCTTTCCGGATGCGTGCGCGAATAGAGTTCGCCGTCTAAAAAATCCAGGATCTCTTTATTGCGCCAGCCTCTTGACTCCAATACGCCGCGGATACCCGTCGGAGCCGTTCCGAAGACCATTCGATTGCCATCCTCCCGGGCAAGACTCTCTAATATGGAGGAGACGTCGATGGTAGTCTGCGCCGCGTCCAAGAGGCTTGAAGGTCGCGTGGTAGCTTCAATCAGGAAAGTGCCCGCCGCATCATGGTAGATCCTTTCTATCTCCTGGGAAAAAGCAGGATGCGCGGCCGTCAGCCTGGCATGAAATAATTGCGCATAGCCTCGCATCGTCTCCCATATTTTCTGTTGAAATCGGTCCGGGTAATTCTGATCCTGCGGCGGCAATGTTTCCAGCAGCAGATGCCCTTCGCGTTCTATGCCGCAACGCAGCGTCAAAGGCGTGCCCGCCGGCGATAGATCCTGCAACGTCCAGTCTAATAGTTCCAACGCGGCTTTTCTGAGGACGTTTAATTCATTTTCGCGGTTTTTTGTAGGTTCCATGCGACAGTAATGTATCTAAGCGGGGAAGACGTAACGCCACCAAGATGGCAAATTCCTCTACGATGCCGTTACTTTGCCTGCGCGGTTTTTGTCGGCCTCGTGCAGAGTTCCGGCACCTGATGGAATTTATGGTGCCGGAGAATGCTCTCCAGCTTCTCAATGATCTCTTCGCCGCTCCACTTATAATCAGGAATGAAATCCATGCGGATATACCCGCCTTGGATCTTGGCACCGGCGGCGGCCCACGCTTTTTCAATCTCCCCCGGATGCTCGTCAGGCTTTGCAGGATTCAATTCCACCTTCAACGGCAGCTCCGCATGTTTGAACGCCTTTACTAAGGCCTCGGCATCATGGCATTCCTCCGGGATTAGTATGGAAATTGCGTTTACGAGGCGATCCGAAGCAGGCCAGGCCAAGCCCTCATCGTCGTCGATGTAGATGCGAGTTTCCGTTACTGGTTCGCCGTGCTTCATGACAACCCTGTCGTTATCATCCCTCATAAAACGGTCGAACACCCGATCCGATGGCACCGCAGGAGAGATTACATGCCCGGGAGATTGCGCGGCTTCTTCTGCAGGCGCATGATGCGCGTCCGCTTTTTTTGGGTCTGTCATGGTTTTCCTCAATAAATGTTTGTAAAAGCAATTGCTGCGTCGAATGGCGGTAAATTAACATATTTTTATAAATTAGTAAATGTCTTCAATCGAGCGATGAAACCCTCCGTGCGAATTTCACGAAAACGTCATGTTTAGCTGCACATTGCCATGGTAGAATAAAAGGGAATTGAGGTCTTAGTCTTGAAGGGCAAGGAAAAGGGTCATGTTT